>SKPJ01000593.1 GCA_007119595.1 Myxococcales bacterium | reverse complement strand
CTCCCGGTTCCGGGTGGTTTCCGGTCCCGGCTCCGGCTCCCGGTTCCGGCATCCGGCCCCGGGTGGTTTCCGGTCCCGGCTCCGGCTCCCGGTCCCGGGTGGTTTCCGGTCCCGGCATCCGGCCCCGGGTGGTTTCCGGCATCCGGTCCCGGGTAGTTTCCGGCATCCGGTTCCGGGTGGTTTCCGGTCCGGGTTCCGCTAGTCTAGATCGCCGGCACGTTGATCAGTGATTCCACGAGGTGGCCCAGTAGATAGGCGATTGCCGAGGCGCCAGCTCCCAGCCCAAGGGTGCCCAGGGCGTCCTTCCAGGGAGTGCGGTCGAAGACTCGGCCCCGGAGCCAGCCGATGGTGGCGAATACCAGTCCTGCCAGGACCGCGCTGGCCGCGAAGAGCCCGTCGGGCTCGAGATCGGCGAAGGCATAGGGGAGGAGGGGAATGCTCCCGGCGATGCAGAAGGCCACAAAGGTGATCCACGCGGCGTGGATGGGCTTTCGGGTCTCCGTGGTGAGCCCGTATTCCTCGCGCAACATGGTGTCGATCCAGACCTCTTCGTCATCGGTGATCACGTCGACCACATCGTCCAACACAGGACCTTCAAAACCCTTTTCGGCGAAGATCTGGCGGATTTCCTCCCGTTCTCCTTCTGGGGCCAATTCGATGTGGCGACGTTCCTCTCGACGGATTTGGTCGAGATGTTCCCGATCGGATTGGGTGGCCTGAAAATTACTGACCCCCATGCTAAACCCGTCGGCGACGACATTGGCGATACCCAATACCAGAGCGGCGACTGGCGAGAATCCAGCGCCGGCGACGCCGCTGATGACAGCGAAGGTCGTGACCGTGCCGTCGATGGCTCCCAGAACGGCGTCACCGGTATAATCGGACTTGTGAGGTTCGGCGAGGCGCTTTCGGATGGCCTCCGGGGAGTGTTCATGGCTCAGGGGGCGGTCGGGCGTGTCCTCTGTAGGCGTATTCGTCATCGTCCATCTCGTCGGAAAGCAAGAAACGGAATTACCGGCCGTCGTCGATCGCTCAGATCATCTTCCGGTCGATGATAAGCAGCTTCTGGGTCCAGTCTCCCCCCGAACCGTTATTTTTGCCCGATCATCGGACGCGAAAGGTCGGCGCGGGTTGACTCACAGGATGGTGTAACCATCTGTGGAACCAATCGTAGAGCTCGGTTAAATCCACGTTTCGACTCGATCTGGGAGCCCGTATGCCACTGATGGAAACCGCTTATAAGAAGGCGCTAAAGCCCGTGCTATTTCGCTTTGATCCGGAGAGTGTCCACGATATTTTTGTCGGCGTTGGTGAGAGCTGTGGAAAGACGGAAATCGGAAGACGTCTCATCGAGAGGCTCTACGGTTATGATGGTCCCGATATCTCGCGGACCGTCGACGGAATCACCTATCGCACTCCGATCCTTCTGGCTGCAGGTTTTGACTACAACGCGCGGCTTACGAATATCCTGGCCAGTATGGGGTTTGGCGGTGTGGAGGTGGGATCAGTAACGGCCTATCCCTGCGAGGGAAACGAGCCGCCCAGGCTTCGGCGAGCGATCCAATCGAAGAGCCTCGTGGTCTACAAAGGACTGAAGAATCAGGGGGTGGACCGAATCATCGAGCGTCTCGAGGAGCGCGGTGCGCAGCCAGGTCTGGTGTTGGGGATCAGCATTGCCATGACCAATGCGGAATCCAGCGCCACCATCGCCGGGGCGATCGACGACTATTATCAGAGTTTTCGCAAGCTCAACGAGCGGGGGCTCGGCGACTATTATACGATCAATATCTCCTGTCCCAACGTCAGCGGGGGGGAGGGATTTACGGAGCCCGACCGCCTTCGAAAGCTGTTGACGAGGCTCGCCGAAGTCGAGTGTGCAGTTCCCCGCTACGCCAAGATGCCGATCAGTGCGGATTGGAGCCGATTTCGAGAGTTGTTGGACGTCCTCGTGGAATTCGAATTCGACGGCGCCGTAGTGGGCAATCTCAATAAGGACTACGATACGCTGGAAGTGCGCGAGGAAGCGCCCGAGGAGTATCGTGGAGGTCTGAGCGGGCGGCCATGCCGCGCACGGTCGACAGAACTCATCAAGAAGACCCGGGCGCATTGCGGTGATGACTTCACCATCATGGGCTGCGGGGGAGTGATGAGCGGTGACGACGCGATCGAGAAGCTGGAGGCCGGGGCGGACCTGATTCAGCTCATCTCGGGGATGATCTTCGAAGGCCCTCATCTAATGAAGGAAATCAGCCACACCATCGCCGACCGAGGATAGCTTTGCTGAGGGGTTAGAACGCCTAAAGAAGATGTCTCGTTTTCGATTCCAAAGACTTTTATGAGCGAACATAGATCGGGGCATCACAGCGTCGATGAAGAGGATGAAGGGACACCGCTCTGGGGACATCTTCCTCTGGTTCGGTTGGGTGGACTGATCGGGGGCCCGGTGGCGTTTTTTTTGTTGATGCTGGGTACCGGCATCGAGGGATTGTCTGCACCGGGCCAGGCGGCGGCAGCGATCACGCTATTGATGGCGATCTGGTGGACCACCGAGGCGATCCCAATCTACGCCACGGCGCTGGTGCCGATCGTGTTGTTTCCCCTGACTGGTGTGCTGTCGGTAGGGGAGACGACCGCCAATTACGGCCACGAACTCATCTTTTTGTTCCTCGGCGGGTTTATGGTGGCCATTGCCATTCAGAAGTGGAATTTGCACCGCCGTATCGCCCTGGCCATCGTCGGCCTCTTTGGTACACAACCGACCCGGTTGGTGCTCGGGTTTATGGTGGCCACAGCCTTTTTGTCGATGTGGATCTCCAATACGGCGAGCGCCATGATGATGGTGCCCATTGGACTTGCCGTAATTACGCAACTCACTGGTCTAATGGGGCGCGAGAACTCGGCAATCGATCTGCGGCCCGGGCATTTTCCGTTCGGAATGGCCCTGATGCTCGGCATCGGGTATGCCGCTTCGGTGGGAGGGGTGGCGACCATTATTGGCAGTCCTCCCAATGCGATTTTCGTGGGTTATATCTCGCAGATTCACGGTGTTGAGGTAACATTTTTGCAGTGGATGGGCTACGGGCTTCCGATCAGCGTCATCGGCCTACTTGTGATCTGGTATTATCTGACTCGGATCGCTCATCCCATACAAATGGAGGGGTTTCCTGGCCTTGCAGAAGTCATCGCAGAGGAACGTGCACAATTGCCTCCGCTGCGAGGACCGGAGGCCCGGGTGCTCATCATCTTTTGTCTGGTGGCAGGGCTGTGGATCCTGCGTGGAGTGTCGGGACCGATTCTCCAACAGGTGGGTCTGGCGGGGCTCAACGATACAACGATCGCTATCTTTGGGGGGGTGCTTCTCTTTCTGGTGCCGGCGCGGTTGGAGGAGAATGAGTTTTTACTCGACTGGAGTGATACAAAGCAGGTTCCATGGGGGATTCTAGTGCTGTTTGGCGGGGGATTGGCGCTGGCCAGCGGTATCGAGGAGAGCGGCCTGGCGGGGTGGTTGGCCGAACGGTTGCATGGACTGGAAAACGCTCCGATGCTGTTGGTGTTGGCGGCCCTGGTGCTGATGGTCATCTTTTTGACGGAGGTGACGTCGAATACCTCTACGGCCAGTATTTTTGTGCCCATCGTCGCCATTTTGGCTGGCGTCGTGGGAATTCACCCGTATGTCTTGATGGTCGCTGTCGTAACCGCCGCTTCCTGTGCGTTTATGCTCCCCATTGCCACTCCGCCCAATGCCGTGGTTTTTGCCTCGGAATATGTGACGATGCGCCAGATGATGCGTGCCGGAATCTGGCTCAATCTGACGTTTGTGTTCTTGATTACCATTGCCGGTTATCTATGGGTTCCCCTTGTCTGGGGCCTATGAGCAGGCCTGCTGTACGGCCAGGCAGAATTCGGCGATGAAGTCGGTTTCAGTCTCCCGAGAGTCGATAAAGGGGTTCATGATGCACAATCGGATCAGCGTCAATTCGTCGGCGTCGGTGTCGCCGTTCCAGGAACTGACAAATGGTTGAAGCATCGGTCCGTAATCGGAGAAGCGAAGAGACGTGCGGGAGACGAAAAACGCACCGTCTCGTTCGGGGGAAAAGGTCTCGTATAACATCTGAGTGCGCTCGTTGGTGGCGCTGAGTGATTCGCCATCGCGAGCGACGCAGAACGTGAGGATATTGGATGATGTAGGGGCGATGCGAACGGGAGCGTTGATTTTTTTTAATGTCTTCTGAAGCCGCTTTCGGGCTCGCACTGTACGGCGCAAGATGCGGCCATAGCCTGCGGTGTCGAGGCCGATGGTACGGGCGGTCAGCCAGGTTGCGACGGCGCCGGCGGCCGAGCGAGAGCCCTCGATGGTCTGTGGCCCGCGGTCGCGGTCGGAATCGAAGGCGATATAGGGAGCGTCGACGCTGCTGGCGAAGTACTCACGGGAGTCGGTGCTGATAAAGGCACCGGAGGCATAGGGCACATAGCCCAATTTGTGCGGGTCGAGGGTCACGGAGTTCGTGCGGCGAATTGCAGCCAGAGCGCGACACACACCGTCGTCCAGTTCACAACTTCGATCATCGCGACAGGCGCTGGCGGCGAAAAATCCACCGTAGGCGGCGTCCACATGGTGGTAGATATGCACATTTTGCTGGCGTTGAAGCCGGTCGAGCAAAAATTGCACCTCGTCGACGGGATCGAATGCGCCCAACTCGGTGGTGCCGGCGACGGATACGACCATCATGATAGGGCGGTTTTTATCTCGAGCTTCGTCAATGCGCCTGCGGAGATCATCGACGCATAGCACTCCCCGCTCGTCGAGTTGTACTGACCAGAAGGCCTCCCGTCCCAGTCCCAGCAGTTCAGCACCTTTGACCCATGAATAATGCTTGTGATCGGGCACCAAGATGACCGGTCCACGATAGGCTGCTTCGAAGATCGACCCCAGTTGTGCAGCCACCTCGAAGGGATTGGTCGACAGCGACTCGAGAGCGCTGCTGTCGATGTCCAGCGCCTCGAGGAGTTCGTCGTGATCACTCCAGCCCATGTGGGCGGCTTCGAAGAGTGACCATCGAAGATCTCCGGTGTTGCGGGCCCGTGCGCCCACGGTCAGCCAGCGCTCCATACGTCGACGGGCGCGTACCATGGCTTCGAAGTTGGCCACCGTTCCGCCGCTGGTAAAATGCCCCCGGGCAGTCGTTTCGTCGATCCCCAGCATGGACGCCAACTCGCGGATTGCTTCCGACTCGATTGCCACTCCCACCCGGGAGGATTCGCCGCTGATGTTGTTGGGGTTGTGCAGTAGCGTAATGACATGGCCGACGATGGCCGGCATCGATGTCTCGGAGAACATATGAGCGATATAGCGCGGCGAGAATTTCGGGACCTCCCCCTCGAAGCGACTCAATAGCCGCTGGGTTGCGGCGATAAATTCTCGCCGCCGCCTTCGAAAGGCGGGGTGGTTCTGATCGGCGCGGGAGATCGCTTGACCATCGCCGGCGTGGGTTCGCCGGCGCCATGAGAAATAGGCCGTCAACACACTTCGAAGTATCTCCTCGAGCCAGTCGGCGTTTTCCGACTGAGGCCCGAGGAAGAAACTCTTGAGAGCCACGTCATCGGGATCACAATGAGATTTCGTAAGAAGCTGTCGAGGTGGCTGTTTCATAGGGGTCGGCTCGATGGACATGGGATCTCCGAAGAGGTTGTGGAGCGGTTATTGTGCACCGAGATAGGCGATGATTGCCTTGGTCTGTTCCGGTGTGAGGTTGTTCTCGAGCATGGGAGCCGGAAAATTTTCACTCATGGCGGCTGCTTGTGGATCTTGAGCGACCATCTCATGGGGGTTCATGATCATTTTTGCCAGCCAGGGTGTGCTGCGACGCTCGGTGACCCCGCCGAGGGAAGGTCCGGCGCTATCTCGATCCATGGCGTGACAGCCGACGCAGCCCTGGGAGGCGAATAAGCCCTCGCCCTCCTCGATCAGGCCTGGATCATCGGAGACGGACGTGATGCCACCGTCGTCGATGCCGGCCGGTCCATCTTCGTCGACTTCGGCGGCCTGTTGCTGGGACGTTTTATCTCCGCCCTCGGTCTGCGGTGGATCGCAGGCTGCGGTGGCGATGACGAGCAGGATGATGGTGCTGAAAACAATGGCGTTGTTGTTCATTTTGAACTCCTTGAATTCTCAAATGTTGCCCCGCAGCATGCGGAGAACTTCTTGGTTGCGGCCCGGCGTCTTACAAAATGCCCAACGGGCCTCTGTGCACCGAACGATAATATCGGGATCAAATGGCGCCATGAGGTAGATCATGTGGGTGGTTTGCCCCTTTCCATAGCAGTATTCGACAAGGTGGCGAAGGTGCAGGCGACGGTCGCGCAGATGGTGGCAACAACGGAGCCGACGAAGACAAATTGAAAGGTCCAGGCTCCGGCCAAAGCACGGGGCCACAGGCCGGTCAGGGGGATCATGGTCACCAAGAGCGCCACAGTACCGACGAGCCACATCGATGGTGAGCCGGCGGCGCTTCGACCCCATTGCTCTCGGGCCATTACCACCAGCCCGATTGTCACGAAGCCCGCGAAGGCGATGTGTAGATAGAAGAGTCTCAAGCCAGCGCGCAGCCCCCATTCGGCGAGCGGTGGGAAGGCGAGCGAAGCGAGCATGGCGATCTTGACCGCCAGCAAGAGCAGCACCCGTCGATGCCAGAGATCGTCACGGCACCACAGCTTTCGTGTCACCAGGGCCAGCCCGGCGGCCAGTAGTCCGGCTGCGACGCTGCCGAATAGGGGCCACAATTCCGGCGCGTGGAGTCGGGGTAGGCCGACCAAAAATACAAATCCCACGGCACCTCCGATCAACACGCGAGCGACGCGTTCATTGATGGAATCGGGAAGCTCGAGGCGGGAACGCAATATGCCGAGGGTACCGAGGACCAACCAGCCGCCGCCGAAGAGATCGACGAAAAAATGTACGGTCGTCGACTCCCACAGCGGGCTGTCAATGCCGGCGAACATCAGTCCCGCTACCGCCCAGGCGCCGACAGAGGAGATGACGAGCGCGCCGACGGCCAGGTCCCACAGCCGTATCGCCGGAGTGCGGCGGACACCGCGGTGGGCGCTGAAGTAGATGGCGGCGTAAGCGTACCAGGCAAAGATCGCCATGCCGCTCAAAATGGCGGCGATCGGTAGGTCAGCGGTGCCGATGGAGACCGATTCGTATCCGTAGAGTAAAAATGCGGGGAAGCTCAAAAGGGCCAGTGCCCAGGCCGTCCAACCGACGATACATACCGACGCGTTGACCTGCCGGGCCCCCTCGGCGGGCCAGCGTGCGGCCATCAGGGCCATCAGCGCCGGCGTCGCCCAGCCCATCAACATCAGATGGGAATGGCCGTGACGGATATTGGAGGCGATGAGATCGAAGGGAAACGACGAGAGCATTCCCCATCGAAACAAGGCACCACTGGCGGCGGCCAATACAAAAGTCCAGGCGCTGACGAGCCACAGTCGTCGAAGTCCCGGTGAATTGTCAGAACGCCAATGCATCTTCAAACCCTCGGCAGTGAAGTCATCGGGACCTAAGCAAAGCAAATCCCATGCCGGGAACGTCGACGGTAGGTGGTGTTCGCAAAAAAAGCGATCGGCGGTCTGGAGCCACACCACCTCCGATCCCCAAGCTTGGGGCAAACAGCGCCCCGTCGCGTGGGGCTAAAGAGGCCTGCGCTTCGCTCCGGCTGCGCGTGGACTACAAACACGCGCAACTGCAAAAGGCCGGATCGACCTCGGTCGATGGTTCGATCGAAGCTCCCCAGATCAATTGCCGTTGTTTGTCGTTGCGCGTGCTTGCTTTCCCCGCGCCGCCCCGCGCTGTTTGCGGGGCATTTGTAGCCCTGGGCGATGGTGCGCTGTTTGCACCGAGGCCGGGGATCACCGGCATTGGGGCTAACCCGGGCGCCCGTCCGCTCTGGGGCGGAGAAGGATCGGTGTATAAATCACCAAAAAGAGGATCCAGGCGCCGGTCCACATCACACCGGAGGACACGATTGCTGCAAAATATGCGGAGGGTATCAACCAGGGCAGAAATACCCGAACCACGGCGGCTACAATCGCCAATCCAAAGGCGATCGAAATGAGCCGGTGGGCCACCAGTTTGCGTCCCGTATGCCCCAGGGAGACGCGGGCCATCATTCCGATGCATAAAATGCCGATCGCGCCGGTAGTTAGGGCGTGGATGCCCAGGGTGCGACTGGCTGCTAGCTCCAGCCCGGCAACTCCCACCAGCAAGAGGCCGATTCCCACGAAGGCATAGCCCGCGTGGAGAACCCACAACAGAGGTACGGAGAGGGACTTGGTAAAGCCCCATCCCACCATACGGGCCAGATTGGCAATACCGGCGGCCAGGGCGAAAAAAGCGACGGCCATCGACGTGGGAGCGACCAGATGGCAGACCAGCCAACCGACGGTCAAAATGATGGCCGCTATATCGACGATACGGCGGCGATCGATGGCCGGAAGTCCCACGGCATTGGCCGTAAAAAACGGGATGACCCGTCCACCGACGATGGCGATGATGGTGATGACGATACCCATCGCGGCATCGATGGCTCGCATCGACCATCCGTCGATGACACCGAGATGATCGAGGTGAAAGAGGGTGTTGGCGACGGCGAGGCCGAATAAGAGGGGGATAAAGCCCAGATTTCGAAGCGTAAGGGAGCGCCCAATGGGGATGGCGATGGCCACTGCGAGGGCTGGCAAAAAGAGTAGATCCATGGCTGCCACCGCGCCGTAGGGAAGGACACCGGCGGCGGCCATGGCAATCCGTCCGGCCAGCCAGAGTCCGAAAAGTACGGCGAGCATTCCACCGGTGGGCACGGGAACACGGGTCCATTTGGGGACGGCAGTCAATAAAAATCCGGCGATGATGGCCGGGGCAAACCCGAAGATCATCTCGTGGGCGTGCCATTCGATGGGCCCCGCCGGGCCACCGGCCAGTAGGCCGTTGAAGAAGATGACGAGCCAGGCCGGGATCAGTAGCGCCGCCGCGAGGGCTCCACCGAAAAAGAAGGGGCGAAAACCGCAGGCCCACACGGCCCACTTGGTAAACCCCTTCGCCTCGTCGGCGTCTTCTTTTTGTGGAACATTGAGTTGTACATACTGAGGCATAGTTCGACTCCTTCGTGTTGGAGCGAAGACTAATACCCAGTTGGAGCTGGACAATGACGTAGATCAGGCGCTGCCGGAGTCGTCGACGGCCTTTTTCTTCGGCTTTTGATCCCTTTGTAGATTCGATTCGCCGGTGAGGATTCGCACCGCGATCTTGAGGGCCACGGTGTAGATCATCAACCCGAATGCCCAGATCCCAACCGTGATCTGCCACTCCGCAAGTGTCGGGGTGTATTCCACGATCTCACCCAGTGGCGAAGGGATGAAGCCGGGGATGATAAGTCCCATGCCCTTTTCGATCCACAAACCGATAAAGGCCAATATGCAGGCGATATTGAGAAAGGCGAAGTGCTCCCGCGCAAGGGGATGAAGAAACATTATTGCCGCGGCAATATTCAAGACGATGGCCGTCCAGATCCAGGGCACCAGCGCCGTGTGTTCACCGACCCCAAAAAATAGATAGGTCGCCGATTTGGCGTGACTTCCGCCGGTATAAAATTCGGTAAAGAGTTCTGCGCCCAGCAAGAAGAGATTGATGAGAATGGTGACCTTGATGATCGAGATCAGGGTCTGGATGGGGCCTTTGGGTATGGGAAGCTTGGTGAAATAGCGGACCAGTTGCAGGCTGATGATGATGATCGCCGGACCGGTGACAAAAGCGGAGGCGATAAATCGGGGCGCCAAAATGGCGGTATTCCAAAAATACCGACCGCCGAGCCCGCTGTACAAAAAGGCGGTGACGGTGTGGATGGAGATGGCCCACACGATGGAGAGGAAGACAAAGGGGATATACCAACGTCGATCCGGGGTTTCACTTCGATATCGCTTGTAGAGGAGATAGCCCACGATATGGAGGTTCAATAATAGGTAGCCGTTTAAGACGATGACGTCCCAGGCGAGCATGCTCATGGGGAAGTTGAATTGGCCGAGGCCGGGGATGAGGTGCCAAAATCGATCGGGACGGCCCAGATCGACGATCACGAATAACAGGGCCATGATCAAAGCGGCGATGGCCAGAATCTCGCCGATGATCACCACGTCGTGCATCTCGTGGTCGTCGTAGAGGTAGGCCGGGATAACCATCATGACGCCACCGGCGGCCACGCCGACCAAAAAGGTGAAATTCGCGATGTACAGTCCCCAGGAGACGTGATCACTCATCCCGGTGATGCCCATCCCATCGGCCACTTGATGGGCCCAGGCATTGGCCCCCACCAGGGCGAGGGCGGTGAGCAGAGTCATCCAGACATAGAAGTAGATATTACCGTCTGTGGACTCCACGAGGGCACGCCAGATAAATCGGGGATAGCTCAAAAAGTGGGAAACGTCGTCGGATCGCTCGGTCATCGCCGAACCCTCTCAGTCGAAGAAGTAGAAAAAGCGGGGGCGAGTTCCCAGATCCTCTTTGAGGACGTAGACCCGCTTATTTTCCAACACCCATCGGATATCGCTGTCGGGGTCGAGCATATTGCCGAAGACCCGAGCGCCCGTGGGGCAGGCCTGTTGACAGGCCGGCATCTCTCCTTTTCGGGTTTTATGCAGGCAGAAGTGGCATTTTTCGACGACGCCGGCGGGGCGGATGCGGTTGGCCAGATAGGCCTGCACCGGATTGACCTCCTGGGTGGGGACCTCTGGTTTTTTCCAGTTAAAACGCCGGGCGTGGTACGGACAGGCCGCCTCGCAGTATCGACAGCCGATACACCAGTTGTAGTCGACCACCACGACCCCGTCCTCCTCCTTCCAGGTCGCTTCCACCGGACAGACGTCCACACAGGGTGGGTTGTCGCACTGCAGGCATTGGACCGGCATATAATATTTGCCGGCTGCGGGCACCGTATGGTCGTAGTCGGCGGTGCCCTTTTCAAAATCCAATGACCCCTGCTCCATTTCGAAGACCCGAATATAGGAGTTGTTGGTGCTTCGGTCGTGGTTGTTCTCCTTATGACAGGCCTCGGCGCATTTTCGGCACCCGTTGCAGACGGCGAGATTTAAGGCGTAGCCAAATTGTACACCTTCCTGTGGCGGCAGGTCTTCGATGTGGACGTCGGCGCCGTACTGCTCGAGGGTTTCTTGCTCCAGCCGACGCAGGACCTGTTCCATCTCCTCCGGGCTCATTTCCTTATAATGTTGCTGGAGAAATTCATCCATCGACTGCTCGGAGCTCCAGGAGCGAAGGGGGGCCATCGCCCGTGCAAATGCGGCGGCCCCGAGGGTGGCCCCCAGTGCTTTGAGCGCCGTGCGACGAGTAAAACCGGTCTCGTCGTCCGGCTCCGGGCGATCAGGCGTGGTCTGGGATTCGGTGGGCTCGGTCATAAGAACTCCCAACTAAAGCGGGAAAATAAGTTCCACTCGATCAGTCGCTGCCGAAAAAACGGTCCCGCGGTGGTGGTGCGGGAACCACTTTGGGAAATTGTGGTTCGTGGGCGTAGTGGCAAACGAGGCAATGGTTTCGCTCTCTCGGACCCTGGGTCGTGTCCCAGTGGCCGCGCATTCCGCCGTGTGCTCCGTGCTCGTAGGACTTGTAGGTCGCACTGTGGCATTGGGCGCATAACTGCATGGAGTCGGCATATTCAATTTCGGTTCCATCGGCCAATCGCAGGTGGTCTCGATTGTCCGTGGCGTGACAACTGGAGCAGGACAAGTCACCGTGATCGAAGTCCATATCCATATGAAATCGCGTCATTTCCTCCGGGGCCTCTGCCGGTGGATCTCCGATATCGCCGCTGAGATGGCAGGTCGAACAGTTGATGCCCACCGGATCGCCGTGAATATCGCGAAGATGGGTGCGCAGCGTGCCCGTGCCG
>SKPJ01000370.1 GCA_007119595.1 Myxococcales bacterium | reverse complement strand
TTTGCCGGGTGAAGCTGAAGCCGCCATCGAGCCCGCGTAGTGGCGCTGGGACGGGCCATCGCTCCACGGGCGAGCCCCGGGGCCCAGACCAGGTTTTCCGTGGAATCGATGAGACAGGGCCACCGCCATCGGATGTCGGCGTCGATGCGCCGTGCTGAAAGGAGTTTGGTCAGTTTTTGATGATAGATCGCGCCGTCGCCGTCGATTCGCTTCAGGCGAAGTCCCTCGATAAAGCCGCCAAGCCGAAGAGGTCGGGAGAGGGCGTCGACATCGAAGTCCGCGGTCCATCGATCGCCGGGCTCGGGACGGGATTTACCACTTGGGAGTTTCCACCAAGTCGCTTCGCTGCCAAAAAAGGGGGCTGTGCCGCGGGAAAACGGAGCGATTCGAATCGGCTCTACAGTGTTTTGGAGTACGTCGCGGCCGCCTCGGTCTCGAGATGGATGAAATACGACGCGGTCACGCACCACGGTGACCACGCAGCGTGGAAGCGTCAGGTGGTGTGGTGTCGAACGGGGCGGTGCACGCAGGGCGGCCTGAATCTCATCCAGCGCTGGGGCGTCCAGTGATCGCTCCAACCCTCGAAATAGACGGGCTACCGTCGCCGGTGGTGCCCCGGCGAGCAGTTTGCGGTCGAAGGCCCGGCTTTGAAGGCCGGGAAACTCGACTTCGGCGCGTCGGCGCAATTGTCGGGCATAATGATCGGCGGCGCGGCGCTCGCCACTCAGGTGCCGGATGGAATCGATGAAGCGCTGACGCTGCGTTTTTTCGCTGGCGAGTTCGGGAACGACATGATGGCGAATCCAATTTCGGGAGTACTTATCGCCGGCGTTGGTGGGGTCGGTGCGATAGGCTATCCCGTGGCGGTCGGCGTAAGTCTCCAGGACGGTTCGGGTCGTCTGGGCAAGGGGGCGGATTGCGCAGAGCCCGGCGCCGGCGAAGGCAAATCGGTCCCGTCGGGGCATCGGGGCCAGTCCGTCGAGACCGGTCCCGCGTCGCAGGTGAAAGAGGAGGGTTTCGATGCGGTCGTCGCCGTGATGACCAAACGCCACCACACCGATCCCGCGGGCCAGCGCGTGGTCGGCGATGGCTGCCAAACGTCGGTTGCGAGCTGCTTGTTGCCCCACTGATTTGGATCCCCACTTCAGCCGACGCACTTCGATGGGTAGCCCCCGGCGACGAGCCTCATTGCGACAAAACGCCGCGTCGTCGCTCGACGTCGGTCGCAGTCCGTGATCGGCGTGGATGAGTTCGATGACCGGTCCACCCTGTTGGCGAAATCGTGTCAGGATATCCACCAGTACGGAAGAATCGAGTCCCCCGCTAAATGCGACGAGGACTCGTTGGGTGGCGTCCAACTCCATCGACTTCAGCCACTGGATGCAGTGTGACTGCAGCGAATCAGGGTCCATCATCGCTCTCGGCGCCGGTGCTTATGCTGCTGAGGAAGGCGTGAATGGCTCCCGGCGGTATAGCGAGGCTAAAGTCGGGGTCCTCGGGGTAGCGCAATGCCGAAATCGCCAGTAGCCGACCGCCGGTGGTGAGGATGGGAGCTCCCAGAATTGCCCGGAAATTGACCAGAAAATAAAAGGAGTACTCCGGTTCCAGGTCCTCCGAGTTGTTATATCCCACCGGAGTCGCCGTGGCACCGACGGAGGGGCTGTATCCGAAAATCGCTCCCGGCATCACCGTATCCATATCGTGTACCACCAGACCTTTATCGGGAGCTGAGATTCGCTGGTCGTCGTCCGGCGTCAACCGGGCGAGATTGACGTGGCGGTTGGCATTTTCGAGTTGAAGGGGAACCAACTGGTCGCGGTACCGGTCGAGCAAATCACTGCGATCGGCCATGACGTCGCTGAGCGGTTGCGGGGTGTGGGCGCCGAGTCCGAGGCCTCCCTTGGAGAGGGCCTGGCTGACGTCGCCATCGACGGCGTATAGGCGGTCGGCATCCTCCAGCCAATCCGCTGTCGATATCAGCACCGGGTTTTCGCCGGACTCGGAGGCTGAAATCCACAATGCGTGTCCCCGGTAGACCATCTCAGTGGATCGATACGGCGATGGAGGCCGTTGTACGGCGATGATTTCCAGCGTCGACGCGGCGACGTGTTCCGAGATTCGCCGTAGTTGTGAGCCACTCAGCGATCGGGGCAGATCGGAAGCGCTCATCTGGGATGGGGCCCCTTGGGGGAGGCCCGGTTTGAAATTGGGAATCTCGCCCGGCTGGACCCGCTCCACACTGAGTTCATCAAATGAATCAAAGGCCGATCGTCGATCCCTGTCCTCGTCCTCGTCATCTTCATCGCTCCCCGTCTGGTCGATGGTATCTGGTGGAATCTCCTGCTGGGCAGTGGCGGGGGCGAGATTGATGAGTTGGCCCGCCATCAACAATCCTGCCGCTGCGAAGAAAAATGGAAATCTGTGGCGCATCGAGAACCAACCAAGAGCAAAGAAGGTGATGTGACGAGCGATGACGGCCCAGCGGGTCCCGTCTTGCGATCTCGGTGTAGCGACACCCGGTGGACTGCTACGGTAGGTCAAGCCCGTCGATGGCGCAAATAGTCCGCCGTCGAGGTAAATGGCGACGCAACCGGGGGGACAGGCTGCCGATCCCAATGATCCACTGCTTGACGCAATGATCTCCAATACGTATCTTTCCGTGTCCGTTTTCGTGGCTAACGGCCGGCGTTTACGTAGTGCTTATAGACCGGTAATATGGTGTATGGCTAGACCGGTGACATGGTTTGCGGCGGCAACGAATCGGGCCCGAAACGACCTTTAAAAAAACGAGTAAACGGAGCCGTCTGGTGAAGTCGAAAAACCACAGCTTGCGCGTTGCCCTCGTCTGGAATGGAACCATCTACCAGGAGCGGGTCTTTTCCCAGACCAGTGAGCCCATCATCACGATGGGCGACGGGGACTCGAATACCTTCTCTTTACCGGCGGAGGGGCTTCCGGAGTCCATCGAAGTTTTTGAAAGACAGGAAAAGGGCTACAAGCTTCAATTTACCGACAAGGTCGATCTCACACTCCACATCAACGACGTGGAGTATGATTTAGAGGAATTGGTCGAGGACAATCGGGCCATCAAAGTCGGGACCGTCGACACCGAAGAGGGAAAGGCCACCACCTATGAGATGAATCTTCATTTCGGGGATTGGGGCATCATCGATCTGGGGAAGATCAACATCTTCTTTCAGCTGATGGAAAAATCGGATATCGTCGCCGGAAGAAAACCCAAGGAGATGCTCGATGGACCACTG
>SKPJ01000143.1 GCA_007119595.1 Myxococcales bacterium | reverse complement strand
GTATACACCGAAGAACAGGTCGTGGCCGCCGACCAGCCACGTCGCTATGCCGAGGCCTCCGGCGATATGAACCCCATCCACCTCGACCCCAATGTGGCCAAGGCGGCGGGACTTCCCGACGTCATCCTCCACGGGTTGTGCACCATGGCATTTGCCGCACGGGCGCTGGTCGACGGCGTCTTCGACGGAGAGGTCGAAAAACTGGGTCGGATGAAAGTCCGCTTTGCTCGTCCCGTGCTCCCCGGCGCCGAATTGACGACTCGAATTTGGGATGGCGATGACGCCGACTTCCAATTCGAGATGGTCGATGAACAAGGCCACACGGTATTGAGCAACGGCGAAGCCGACCGGCGATGAAGGGCACACGAGATCCACGTTGATCGATGGGTGCTATTCCGAATCCCCCGTACCGTCATCGACGCCTCGAGGTCTGCTTCCCCGGTGGGGGAGCTCCGCAAGCGAGGCGAGTGGTGTGGGGGCAACGGTGAAGCTACCGTGCACAACGCTTGCCCGCTGCCCCCTCCGACGAACGCTGTACAGCGCGTTCGCCACCTCCCCCACAGGGGAGACGACATTCGAGGTTCGATGAAGCGCCAGAGGTTGGCGTCGGTGTACTCAACCGACTACCGGTGATCATACCCCAGTTTGCACGGCCCAAACCGAAAGACTATTATCGGATGTCCTCATTTGACCTGTCGTAACGCAATGCAATGGACGGAGAAAAAGCGATGAAATGCACGAACAATCGAATTGCCTTCGCACTCGCGATCATTGCTTCGATGGGACTGAGTCTTACGACGGCCTGCTCCGACGACGACATCAACGACCACCCAAATCACGACGTCACCGATGACGTCGGGGCCGATGATGTCAGCAGTGACAATGATGATGAAGCCGACGCGGAGTTGGACGCCGGCGAACCCGACGAGGACGTCGACCCACAACCGGATGCCGATCCCGAAGACACCGGTGAAGACACATCGGACGATGTCGACGAAGATGTGGACCCACAACCGGACACCGAGGGACCGGATCCGGTATTCGACGTGGAACCGGTGGAGTGCGCATTTCCCTCCGACGATCCGAGTTGCCCGCAGGGGGAATTCGGTCCCGCCTCGTTTTTCTCCGAATTCGTCATCGAGACCGACGACGGCGACGACGCCTGTTGCAGCGATATCAATGGCGACGGCAATATCGACAACTTCATCGGCGAAGAGGTGGTGGCCGCCATCGGCGAGGGAAATATCCCGGGTTTCGGAGATATCAATCAAAATATCGTGGCCTCCATCGGATCCGGCGAGTTGTTGTACCTGATGGAAGCCAAGTACTGGGAGCACCCGCTGTGGGAATCCGATATGGACCTGCGGGTGTATATGGGAGGAAGCACCAATGCCTCCATGGATGACAACCTCGCCGGCGAGGGCATTTTCACCCTGTCTCCGACCAACTTCGACGAAGACGGCGAACCTCGATTCGGCTTTGAAAACGTGGAGATCCGTGACGGACATCTCACCGCTCGTGATGGCTTTATCGAGGTGATGTTTCCCGGGCTGGTAGAGGCCATCGCCGCCCAATTGGGGGCCGTCGAGATCTCGGCGGACATCGTCCAGGATCCGGAGCCGGACCTGACGGCCGGGGGCGAATTCGCCCTGACCAACGGCAAGCTCGGCGGCGCCATTCTCCGCGATCAATTCTTTAAGTCCATGAATGAGGAATCGCTGTTATGCGACTGTCTCAACCTCGATGAGCCCGAAGGCGACGAACCCGACCTGTGGGTCGACGGACTCTTTACCTACAATCCGGCTCAGGATCGATGGATCTGCGACTGGAAGGCCGGTTCCAACAGCACCTGCCAGGAACCGGACAAACCCCTGGAATGCCAGACTCTGGGCAATAATGATCTATGCACCATGCTCGCCGCCTTTTCGGGCCAGACCGATGTCGAGATCGACGGCGAGCCCTCCTTTTCCATCGGCATTCATTTCGAATCGGTGACCACCGAGATCCGCGGCATCGACGACTCCGAATGAGGCCAGGGCTGCTCGGTTTGAAAACACAACGGGGAATTGGCAATTGGCCCGATGGGGTTCAGATTTAATGCATTGAACTCTCGTCGAGTTTTTGAGCAATTTTCGATCAATCAACTCTAGAAGATGATGCGAGGCAACCATGTGCGGAATTGTCGGCTACGTAGGTACCAATCACTGTGCCCATCTACTGCTCTCCGGTCTTCGGCGCCTGGAGTACCGGGGCTACGATTCGGCGGGAGTTGCCATCGCCGGCGAAGACGGAGAGGTCCGTGTGCAACGGGCGCAGGGAAAGCTCGCCGAGCTCGAACAGGCCTACCGTGACGATCCCTTCGATGGCCCTATCGGAGTGGGACATACACGGTGGGCAACCCACGGACGTCCCAGCGAGACCAACGCCCATCCCCACCGGGCGGGAAAGGTCGTCGTCGCTCATAACGGAATCATTGAAAATTACCTGTCCCTAAAAGAAGAGCTGACCCGACAGGGCCGCGAATTCACCAGTGAAACCGACACCGAAGTGGTGGCCCATCTCATCGACGAGGTGTGGTCCGATACGGATCTGTCGCTGCACGAGGCGACCCGTAAAGCCCTCGATAAAATCGAGGGTTCCTACGCCCTGGCTGTCATGGCCACCGACCATCCCGACGAATTGGTCGTCGCCCGCCATGCATCTCCCATGGTGGTGGCCCGTGGAACCGATTGTGCGTATGCCGCCTCCGATGTGCCGGCGGTCCTCGATCACACCCGGCGATTTATCTTTTTGCACGACGGCGACACCGCCGTGCTCACCCGCGACGGCATCGCCGTCTTCGACGCCGAGGGCCAGCCCATCGAGCGCGAGATAAAGCGGATCAACTGGGACCCCGTATCCGCTGAAAAACAGGGCTACAAACACTTTATGCTCAAGGAAATCCACGAGCAGCCCGCCCGCATCACCGACACCCTTCGGGGCCGGGTCAGTGTGGACCGAGGTGAGATCAACCTGCCGGAAATCAGCCTCGACGAAGAGACGGTCCAACAGCTCGACAAAATCGTCTTCGTCGCCTGCGGAACCAGCTTTTTCACCGCTAAACTCGCCAAATATATGATCGAGGAGATCGCCCGGATTCCCGTGGAGACCGATCTGGCCAGTGAATTCCGCTATCGCAATCCCCTGATAAGCGATCGCACGTTGGCGATCGCCGTCAGTCAGTCCGGAGAGACCGCCGACACCCTGGCGGCCATCCGCGAGGCCGGCAAATTGGGCGCCACGACTCTGAG
>SKPJ01000092.1 GCA_007119595.1 Myxococcales bacterium | reverse complement strand
GATGAAAAGACCGGTGTCAAAGCGCAGGAGTTGGCGGAAAATCCCTGTGGAAATCCCGACTGGGACGAGCCTCCGCCGCCGGTGGCATCGCAAGCAGAAGCCGAAGCAGAAGCAGAAGCCGAAGCGGAAGCCGAAGCAGAAGCCGAAACAGAAGCCAAAGCCGAAACCGACGACCAGGCCAATAACGACAGCGGCGACCAAGCCGACGACGAATAAGCCGTACGCCATTATTTACAGGGGAACCATGTCCGATTTCATCACCGTCGACGACGCGCTCGCCGAGCTCCTGGCGCGCATTCCAGATACCGCGGTGGAGCGAATCCATCTGGGTCTAGGCGCCGAACGTCGCCTCGCCGAATCCGTCGAAGCACCGTGGAATTCACCGCGCTTCGACAACTCGGCGATGGATGGCTTCGCCCTTCGCTGGGCGGACCTTAAGTCAGTACCGACGACCCTCGAAATCACCGGCATCTCCGCCGCCGGAAGTCCCTCCTCAGAAGTGGTCACTGAAGGACAGGCATTTCGCATCTCTACCGGCGCTGCCGTACCCTCGGGAGCCGACACGGTGGTCCCCCGTGAATTATGCGACGCCGATACCCTGGAGGTAACCGTCAAGCAGAGGCCCAAACGCGGCGAAGGTGCCAATATTCGACGCACGGGCACCTACTTGAAGGCCGGAGAAGCCGCCCTGTCGCCGGGTACCCGACTCGGCGGCGCGGAGATCGGATTACTGGCCAGTTTTGGAAAGCCCGTGGTCGCCGTCCACGCCCGGCCCCGGGTCGCCATCATCAGCACCGGCGACGAGTTGGTCGAACTCGGCGAGGAGCCCACAAGCGGCCAGATCGTCAACAGCAACGCATATATGCTGGAGGCCCTCGTCGAAGCCAACGGGGGAATCCCGCAGGTCTTTCCGATCGTCGCCGATCGGCGAAAAGACACAGTCGCTACCTTCGTACGCGCCATCGCCAGTTGCGATATGGTGTTGAGTTCCGGCGGCGTCTCCGTCGGCGATCACGACCATGTGCGCTCTGTGGTCGACGAGTTGACCGGCGGGATGACCTTTTGGAAAGTTAAAATGAAACCGGGCAAACCACTGGCCTTCGGGGTGGCACACCTCGATACCCACGCTGTGCCCATCATCGGGCTACCGGGCAATCCGGCATCGAGCTTCGTCGGCTTTCATCTCTTCGTACGCCCCGCACTGGAGGTCGCGCAGGGCGCTTCACCGACAGACGCCCCGCTGCCACGGATCGAAGCCTCATTGGCCGGCCCGGTGCGCGGCTCCCGCGGGCGACGCGCCTACCTCGCTGGCCGCGCCATTCCCACCGGCCACGGCATCACCTTCGAGCCCCGCCGAAACCAGAGTTCCGGTAATCCGGCCCTCTTCGCGGACGCCAATGCGTTGGGAATCGTCGAAGAGGGACGTGAGATGCTCAAAGAAGGTGCGCAGATCCCCATTCACTTGTTGCAATAGCTGACGCGCAATCACTGCCGCGCAATATGCACCGACTACAGATCGGTGATGCTCAAGCCCTCTTGCTCGACCACGGCCCGAAGCGAATCGAAATCGCTGTCCTCGCGCACCAAAAAGCCTGTGATCCGTTGATTTTTTCCAAGCCGGCGAATCCCGTATTCCTCTTCGGGATCGAAGTTGACGAGCGCATCGAGCAGAAGCTGCCGGTCGTCGGGATCGATACCTGATTTGGCGGCGATGACGTCCTGGGGAAGCTGCCCGGTCAGAGCCAGTGAACCGACCTGACCGGTGCGAATATCGTATTCATCTGCCGACAGATAAGCCCCGGAGTACACGGCGGCCGCCTGGCATTTTCCGGCGAGCAGATCTCTCATCCCCTGAAAGTGATCGCCGCTCCAGTGTATCTCGCCAATAAACTCATCGGGATCGAATCCCTGGCCGCGAATATAATGCCTGGGAAAGAGGTGGCCCGACGTCGACGCCCGGTCGACGAAGCAAAATGTCTCTCCTCTGAGATCCTCGAGACTTTGAATTCCCTCTCCACGACGCACGAGAAGATGTCCGTCGCTTGACGCTGTTCCATCGAATTCGCGCATCGCCAGAATATCGATTTCCTCGTCCTGCATGGTGGTCAGCACATATAGGGTGGGGGGCAACATGGCGACCACGACCTCCCCGTTGCGCAACATCCTGGACAATCCCGAGTAATCATCGGCGATCTTCAGAGGCACCGGCCGCCCCGTAGTGCGCTCCAGATAATCGTGAAGAGGAGCCACCTCTTCGACCAACACATCGGGGTCAATTGTGGGCGCCCAGCCCAGCGGTATCGGTTCTCCGGAGACGCTGATCGCCTCCGCCTGACCGTCATCCGTGCCCAGTCCAACACCGACGACGACGGCGATGATCGCGCCGAGCACGAGGGTCACCAACGCCGCTCCAGCGATGCGCTTTTGCTGACTCGTCACCCCGTCTACGGACGGGCGGGTATTTTTTTCGGTTCGAGAACCGGTGCCGGTTCGCAGCCGTCGATCGGCATCGACCAACTCCTTCATTTTTTCGGCGGGACTGAGATGGGTCTTGTCCATGGCGCCGCTGGGCGTCTCGACGGCCGTCATCTCCTCTTGCTCGGCACCACCGGTTGCAGAGCGCGAACTGGTCCCGGTCATATGCAGCAGACGCCGGCGTTCGGCCACCGTCAATTCTCGCTCACAGGCGCTCTCTACGGTGGCCTGACGCTCGGCGAGGCGCTCTCCGGCGACGTCGCTCAAAAAACGGGCCACCCGATCCTCCTCGATCTCCACGCCACATTCCGACGCCGCCTCAGCCATGGCCTCCCGAAGCGTTTCGGCACTGTCAAAACGATCCTCTCGCTCCGTGGCCAGTGCCCGCAGGATGACCTCTTGGATCGGCGTTGGAAGATCTTCTCGAAACCGCTGTGGTGGCGGCACCTTGCCACCGATGACGGCCTGCATCATATCCAACTCGGTCTTGCGCTTGAACAGACGGCGCATGGTAAACATCTCCCACATCACGATGCCCATCGCGAAGATGTCGGAGCGCCGATCCAGCGGCTCGTGCAGGCATTGTTCGGGCGACAGATAGGCAAATTTCCCCTTGAGATTGCCCGAATAGGTCGCCTCCACGCTGGCCGCCGTGGATTTTGCGACGCCAAAATCCAACAATTTCACGTGGCCATCGGTGGTACACATCAAGTTGTGGGGAGATATATCGCGATGCACCAGTCCCAGTGGCTGGCCGTCGAGATCTCGCAACTGGTGGGCTGCGTGGAGTCCGCGGCAGGTCTGCTCCACAATCGTCAAGCCCACATCCAAGGGCATCTGCTTGCCCTCTTGTTGTGCCAGCAACAGCAGTTCGCGCACCGTCGAACCGTGAATATACTCCATGGCGATGTGGTAGGAGTCCTCCTCCTGGCCCAGCTCATAGATTTGCACCACATTTGGATGCGACAGCCGGGCGACGATACGGGCCTCGCGCAAAAACATCTCCACAAACGACGGCTGATCGGCGAGATGGGGTAGAATTCGCTTGATGACCACGAGCCTTTCCAAACCCGCAAGACCGCGCTCACGAGCCAAAAACAGCTCCGCCATTCCCCCCGTAGCCAGGCGGGTCAAGAGCTCGTAACGCCCTATCACCTCTGACTTATCTTCTAATTCAGTCACGCTCTCCTCGTCTCTGGACTTGCCGACATTGTACGTCTTTTTTGTCTCACGTCATCTCTCCCTTAGCCCGGTGGCGAATTCACCTTGGTATGACTTCCCTCAGATCTGCGCCCGCTTTGCTTTTCCATACCATCACAGGTACCACTAAATCTTGGTGATCCCTGGTTTCAAGGAATGATTCACATTCCCTCACCCAAATAAAGTATCATGCGACGATCCATTTTGTTCCCATTGATCTCTTTGGCTCTCCTCGTCGTGGCATCTTTCGGTTGTCGCGCCCCGGAGTGCAAACAGATGTTGGAGTGCTGCGAGGCCGTTGAGGACCTCGAAGGCGTCGGTGGTGCTTGTGGTGAGCTCGCCGCCGATACGAGAGATCCCATGACCTGCCGAAATATTGTCCGCACGGTCCGCTATATGCTCGAAGACAACGACCAACCGCTACCCGATGTGTGTGTTCAATAGTTTCAGCCCGGAGCACTATGATGAACACCGACGTACCGACACGCCCCGAACCAGACGATCAACTTCTGGCCCACGATGCCCACTGGCGCTGGACGGTCGTCGACGATTCCCAGTGGCGGATTGGCTGGGAAACGGAGCGGGAAAAAACCCGCCACCGAGAATTTGTCGAACAACACGTCGAACCAGACGAGAAAGGCCTTTGCCTTGCGCCACCGATCCTCGTCGACGACGAGCAACGAGCGTTGACGGTGGAGGCATCCACGGCTCGGCCCTTGAGCTCTATCGATTGGACCGAGCAACCGACGCCGGTCATCGCAACGATCTTCGACAATCTGGGAACGACCCTGCGCCAGGTGCACGAGCTGCGATCACCGTCGGGGTTCGGCGACGGCATCGCCGGCAACCCCTTTCATACGTTCAATGCCTTTATGGCGGCCCACTTCACCGAATTGAGCCGGCGCAGCCAACGGCTGGAAAACGAGATCTTGCGTGAAACGGCCGTCGAATCCCTCGCCGCACTTCGCCAGGAATTGAGTGCATTTCATCCCCACGGAAAGAGCACCTGGACGGTGGGCCACCTGGCCCCGAGTCGACTGGCGGTGCAGACCAAACCGGCCGGTCTCGTCGCCCTGATGGATCTGGGCAGCACCGGACTGCGACCGCCTGAATACGACCTGGCGGCCCTTCATATCTATCGATTGCTCGACGTCGTGCCGGCTGCCGACCGAGCATTCTGGCGCGGGTATGATGCCGCCAGGACCTGCGATCTACGGCGCCGAATCAGCTACTTCGAGCGGCTCATCGAGTTGGAGCGACTATTGGGTAGCCCCAGTATTTTGGTCTCTCAGCGCCCCTCGTAGCACTGCTAGCCGAGCTATTTTTTCGGATCGAGCACGTCGTCTTCGATGCGGGGGATGACGATGGAGCCGAATACCTCGACGAGATGGCTATCCAGTTTGTCATCGCCGGATTCGAGGTTTAAGATCTCGAGCGCCCGATCGATACTCGCCGCCTTTCGATACGGGCGATCACTGGCCGTCAGGGCATCGAAGATATCGGAGATGGTCAACATCCTGACCTGGGGCATAATCTCGTCGCCCTGCAGTCCCTGTGGATAGCCGCTGCCGTCGAGCTTTTCGTGGTGAGCCCCGGCGATGCAGGGGATGAGCTGAAGTTCGTCACTCCACGGAATTTGGTCCAGATAGGACTCGCTCAACGCGGCGTGACTGCGCATCTCCTTCCACTCCTCCTCGTTGAGCGTTCCCTTTCGTATACATAAATTCTCCACCTCAATGGGCGTCAAATAGGGGTGCTGCTCTCCGTCGGGACCAAAGAAGGTCTTCTCTCCCAGGGCCCGCACCCGGGCCAGCTCCTCGTCCTGCAGATAGCCCTTCGTCGAGATCTTTTGAATCCACTGATAGGTCTCGTCCAATTTGTGGCTCAAGGCGTGATAATACTCGTCGATCTGGCTGAGTCCCCGCTCGTCGTAGGACCTGTCGTTTGCCTCCAATTTCTGGGCGTATTCGTACAACCACTGCCGGTAGCTCAACTCCTTGATGGTATCGAATCTCTGGCGAATCAACTTCATCTGCTCATCGGGCAATCGGGCGCCCTTTTGAATCACGTCCTCCCGCACTGCGATCTTTCCAAAGTCGTGGAGTAGCGCCGCATAGCGAAGCTCTCGCATCTCCTCCGGGTCCAGATGGACGTCGCGCAGCTCCGTGGTCTCGATGTCATTGACCACCTCCGCCAATGCAAGGGTGTAGTGGGCCACGCGCTCGGAATGACCGGCGGTCACGGGATCACGAGCCTCGATGGCATTGACGCTGGCCGCCACAAATCCCTCGAACATCTCCATTATGCTCTCGGTCAAACGGGCCCGTTCGATGGCAAACGCCGCGTTGGAGGCCAAGATATTGAACAACTCCAGATCCTGTCGGGTAAATAGCGAGCCCCGCCCGCGCGTATCGACCTGCATGATCCCCAGCAGCGATTTCTGTCCCACCAGTGGCGCGCACATACAGGCCGTGATCTTGGCGTCCAGAATACTCTGCGTCACCTCGGAGCCGATGGAATCCTTGGTAAACAGAACACTTTCCCGGGTACTCGCCACCCGCCGCAAAATACTGGTGCTGAGCAACGGGGCGTCCTCGCCTTCAGGCAGGGGAACTTCTCCGCGAGCCTGTGTCATAAAGGGCTCCCGCGTACTCACCTCGTCCGGATCGGATCCCAGAGTGACAGCGAAGAAATTTGCCCCCCGAAAGGACTGAAACGTCGTTTCCACGATAAGCTCGAGCATTTCGTCGAGCGCCGTCAATCCGTTGAGCTGGCCGGCCAGGTGAAACAGCGCCGCCAGGCGCGTATCGGCACTCTCCAGACGCCGATTGATCGTCTGTACCGGCCGGTGTGCCGTGGTGATCAGATTTTCATTTTCCACCACCACCTTGTCGTCGTCATCGGTGTCAGCGGGCTCATCTTCGGACTGGTCCTGCACATGGCGCTTCGGTTGACCGTTGCGCCGCCCCCTTCCCAGGTCCTCATTGTCGAGGGTTGGTCGCTCCGTGGCCGACGAAATATCAAAGCGCAACAGACTGGAGCCGAGCTGAACCTCCGTTCCACCCTTGATGGTCAGTTGGGTTTCCCGGTCTTCGTTGTGCAATTTGCGCGTCGAGTTATTGATCACCACCGTGGAGCCGTGGCGGCTTTTGAGATCGCGAAATAATAACTTGCCGTCGTCCCTTAGCGTGAATTCAGCGTGCTCGTTGGAGACGAATCCATCGCTCAAGACAAAATCGTTTCCCTGGTCCCGTCCCAATGTCACCCGTGGCTGACTGTAGCGGCGCGTCTTCCCCTCGTCGGGACCGCTCAAAACCGTCACTGACACTTCCCGTGAGCCCATCTCTTTGACGTCCTTTCCTTACTCCAGCCGACGACTTTACGAACCAATTCTCATACTCATTATGACTGTACGCCCGTATTGCAGATCAGCGCTATTTTGCCACAGCAATCGAGCGATGTACATTGGGTCGAATCCGCAGCCATTGCGAATTTGTCTCGACCGCGTTTTCATCTCCACTTCTGCGCCGAGTCGCGATGTCCGAAATTTCATCGACAACCAACGAGGGCCAACCGCTTATATCGAGCCTCCATAGGCTTCGGTCGGCGCCCGACGTTCATCGCCTCAATTTCGCATGGCTCATCCGGCTTCGCTGGGTTGCCATCCTGGGTCAGACGGCGGTCATCATCGGCTCCGGAGCAGTCGCAGAGATCGAGTTTTCCTACCCGATCTTGGCGTCCATCCTCATCCTCGAGGTGCTGTCCAACCTGGCACTGATCGCCTGGGCCAAAAGGGGGCGTCCACGTCGCGAAATGATGGTCGGCCTGGTATTGATCGCCGATATCGTCTTTTTGACGGCACTTCTCTCCTTTACGGGGGGAGCGCAAAACCCCTTTAGCCTGCTCTATCTGATCCATGTCGCGCTTGCCGCGCTGGTGCTTCGCCCCCTGTGGACCTGGTTGGTCACATTGCTCAGTATCGGGGCCTATATTGGTTTGTATTTTCTCCCGAATCGGCTCCACTCGCTGCCCTGGACCGGCGAATTCGAAATTTGGGCGCTCCAGACCCAGGGGCAGTGGATCGCATTTATCGTCTCCGCCGCGGTCATCGCCGTGTTCATCAATATGATCCAAAAAGCGCTGACCCAACGCGATCAAGAGTTGATCCGTATCCGCGATGATCAACTTCGCAATGAAAAACTGGCCAGTCTGGCGACATTGGCTGCCGGGGCGGCCCACGAATTCTCCACCCCCCTGTCGACGATCGCCGTGGTGGCCAACGAATTACAGCACGGGCTCGAGGAAAAGGAGGTGGCTCAACACTTTATCGACGACACGGAATTGATCCGCGATCAGGTGGAGCGATGTCGGGACATTCTACACCAGATGTCGGCCGATGCCGGGGAGTCGATGGGCGAATTCGCCCGGCCGGTTTCGGTCTGCGAGTTGATCGATCACACATTGCAGGGGTGCCGCTCCCGAGAGCGCATCGACGTCCGCATCGACACCGACCGTCACGCCGAATTGACCGTCCCTCCCACCGCGCTGGGACAGGCCCTTCGAGGGCTGGTCAACAATGCCCTGGAGGCCAGCGAACCCGGCTCCGCCGTGCGCCTTGAAATAAGCGACGACGACGATGATTTACTACTGCATATCCGGGACCGGGGGTGCGGAATGAGCGCCGATGTGTTGGAGCGCGTCGAAGAGCCCTTTTTCACCACCAAAGAAACGGGCAACGGGATGGGGCTCGGCGTATTCTTGGCTCGCACTCTCATTGAAAAAATCGATGGAGATCTCACCATCGAGTCCACACTGGGCCAGGGCACCGTCGTTATGGTACGCCTGCCCGCAAGTCGGTCTGCCACGTCTCCCCTGGTCCCCGCAAAAGACGAAGAAACCGATCCACCGCCGTTGGAGGTAAGCCATGAGTGACGCCGAATCGCTTTTGATCGTCGACGACAACGAGATCTTTCGCGACCGCCTCGCCCGGGCATTTTCCGACCGGGGCTACGAGGTGCGCAAAGCTGGAAACTACGACGAGGCGATCGATAGTGCCCGACAACAAAGCCCCCAATGGGCGGTCGTCGATCTGCGCATGCCCGGAAAAAATGGCCTCCAGGTGGTCCGAGATCTCCACGAGATTGATTCCCAGACCAAGATCGTCGTCCTCACCGGATATAGCTCGATCGCCACCGCCATCGATGCCGTGCGCCTGGGCGCCGTCAATTATCTACAAAAGCCGGCCGACGCCGACGACATCATCGCCGCCTTCTCGCGCGGTGAGCAACCGCCGATGTCCGGCGCCGATCATGCCTACCAGGCCCCGTCGCTGGCCCGCGCGGAGTGGGAACATATCCAGCGCGTCCTCGCCGATTGCGGCGGAAATATCTCCGAGGCCGCCCGGCGCCTCGACATCCACCGCCGCACCTTGCAGCGCAAACTCGACCGGTACCCCCCACGGGAATAGATTTTATATACCGCAATCGGGTTGGGACAATTTGCCCCATGCCTATTTTCGGTGTAGCACTTAGGATGTTGAATCCAAGATCCGTCGCGGCGTCTGAATCGCTTGTGCGAAGCGACGAGACGTCCACGAGAGCTTTCACTTCTGCGCTTTCACACCACTTTTTCGAGGTACCCACTATGTCCGACAAGAAGTTTTTAAGCCGCCGTCAATTCCTTGAACGAGCCGCACTGCTGGGCGCTGCCGCCGTTGGCGCCGGCTCTTTGCTCACCGCCTGCGACCCGCCGGAACCACAGGTCGACGAGCCCGATGAGCCCGCCGAGCCCACCGCGGACACAGACGATTTCAGTTGCAACGACGAGGCCGCTCTTGCCGACCTCAACGAAGACGAGATCGGCCGGCGCGAAGCCCACGAATATACCGACCAGACCACCACAGAGGGTCAGACCTGCGATAACTGCCTGCACTGGGAAGATCCGGCGGCGGGAGAGCAATGCGGCGGCTGTGCTGTATTACCCGGCCCCTTCCACCCCGACGGGTGGTGCAATCTGTGGGCACCGGCTGCATAGTTCAGGCGCTATCATTGGGCGCTGTCGATGAGCTTGGCGCTTCGCAAGGCCTGTCCCAGGTCGCGAACGCCCCGAAAATCAAGCTCCGACAGCGCCTCTGTATTTCCCTCCAGATAGGCATCGACGCCGGCGGCATTGCTCCGTGGCGCGATGGCCCGCTCAAAACCCAATTTCTGGGCCTCCACCAGCCGCCCCGGAGCACGGGAGACGGCGCGCACCTCGCCGGTCAGACCCATCTCCCCAAAAAAGACCGTGTCATCGGGAAGGGCCCGATTGCGATAGCTGGACGCGATCGCCATCGCCACGCCCAGATCGGCGGCCGGCTCCACCACCTTGATACCGCCGGCGACATTGACGAAGACGTCGTGGCCGGTGATCTCGAGCCCGGCCCGCTTCTCCAAAATATTGAGCAATAACAGCACTCGATTTTGATCCACACCGACGGCCGTCACCTTCGGCGGCCCGTATTGGGTGGCGCTGACCAATGCCTGGACCTCGACCAACAAGGGGCGAGTTCCCTCCACCACAGGCACCACCACGCTTCCCGGTGCCCCTGTGGGGCGTTCGGCCAAAAACATGGCCGACGGATTCTTCACGGCGTGCAGACCATCGCCGCGCATCTCGAAGACACCGATCTCATTCGTCGATCCATAGCGGTTTTTGACGGCCCGCAAGATCCGATAATTCATCCCCGCCCGACCCTCGAAATACAGCACGGTATCCACCATATGCTCCAGGACCTTCGGGCCCGCGATCGCCCCCTTTTTGGTCACGTGGCCGATGAGAATGGTCGGCATATTCAGCCCCTTGGCCAACTGGGTGACCGCCCCCGTGACCTCCCTTAATTGGGTGACGCTTCCCGGCGATGAGCTCAACTCCTGGGTGGCCAGGGTTTGAATCGAATCGAGCACCAGAAAATCGGGGGATATATCATCGATCAAATTCTCCACCCGCTCCAATCTGGTCTCACCGACGACCAGCACCTCGTCGACATCCGCAAACAGCCGCTCTCCGCGCATCTTCAACTGCCCCAGGCTCTCCTCTCCGGAGACGTATAATACCGTCTGCTCACGTTCGGCGAGCAACCCCGCCACCTGCAGCGACAAGGTGGATTTACCGATCCCCGGGTCTCCACCCAAAAGAACGACCCCTCCGGCGACGAATCCCCCTCCCAACACGCGATCGAGCTCCTCGTCCCGGCTGGTCAGCCGCTCGCCGTACTCCCCTTCGACCTGCGCCATGGGCACCGGTTTTCCGCCCCCTTCGGCGCCGTAGCCGGCTCGCCTTTCGGTGGCGGACTTCCCCTTCTTGACTGGCTTCGACTTTTTCTTTTCGCGAACCTCTTCGACCAGTGTATTCCACTGTCCGCAGCTCGCACACCGTCCGTGCCACTTCGCCGTCTCGTACTCGCATTCCTTACATACGTAGAGACTACGCGCCTTCGCCATGCCACTCCCGGGTTGTCGTTTTGATTGCCGTCGACGAATCCCCTGAACACGTTGAACAGGGGCGCTTATTTCGACCGTCGGGAACCGAGCAGAAAAATTTTACTCGGTGCTGATATGGAATTCGACTCGCCGGTTGAGGCTGCGATTTCGACTCGACGTATTGGGCAACAACGGACTGGTAGCACCAAAGCCCTCGGCATCGAGACGCTCCGGACTAATGCCGCGTTCGATCAATGCATCGCGCACTGCATCGGCTCGCTCCTGTGATAGCGCCAAAAGCTCGTTGTCATCTCCTGCATCGTCGGTATGTCCCTGAATGTGTACCGATATCACATCGGGATTTTCCATAATCACTCCCGCGACGTGATCCATCAGTTCCAAGGAGCGCTCCATCAAGACCGCTCCTTCATCTTCGAAGTAGACCGTCTCATCGACGCCGATCTGATTTCTGGAGCGCTGGGCGAGCCATTCGTCGACCTCCGAGAGGGCCAATTGTACGTCGACGGAGCTGTCGGCATCGGGCTGGATATACTCTCCGGCGGTGAGATAGCCGTCGACCACAGCCGCCACCGTGGCTCCACCGGCGGTGATCTCGGTCTGGAATTGTCCCTGAGCGTCGGTTCGCGTTTCGTAGGTCGAACCGTCGTCGGCCACGATGAGCACCAACGCCTGAGCTAAACCGGCCCCTGCGTCAGCATCGCCATCGGCGGCTGTAACCGTGCCCCGAACCGTCGCCTCTCGCGGAAGTGGCTCCATCTGAAATTCCAGCTCTTCCGTTCCCTCGTCCTCGACGTGCCAGGTGGCAAAGGTGGGCTCATAGGCCGGGTGTTGCAATTCGATCTGCACTTCCTCGCCCGGTGCAAAGCCATAGGATTCGAAGACCCCGGTC
>SKPJ01000462.1 GCA_007119595.1 Myxococcales bacterium | reverse complement strand
TCAATCAGCACGCGCAGTAATGGTCGGCGCATCGTTCGCCCCTCGTCACCCCGCGGTGCGAGGATTTCCATGCAATCGGATGATGCGAGGATGAACGGCCGGATCATTGCTTTGAGATCCTATGCCGACAGCGCGTTGAATCGTAAAGAATGGGGTTCATCGTTGTCAATCATGATGGGTGGGATACGAAGCCCTTGTTTTGGTTGTTCGCTTGACGATTTGCGCTGTGACAAGCAACGTCGTCGATTCGTTGGATTTCCCTTCCGATAATTGATGGACGCAGTCATGAGATGCAGTAGTTTCGTCGCGATCGTCACCTCGATCATGCTCAGTGGTCTGATTTCACTGCAGGCTCAAGAAACGGAAACCCAACAGGCCGACGCCGAACCGGCGACCACACCACAGCAGGCAGCGCAACAGATCGTCTCGGCGGCCCTCAATGAGGCCCGCGCCGCGCTTTCGGCGCAAGCCGAAGGTGATCGGGCCCTCGGCGACCGGCCAATCGATGGAGAGCGGCAGCGATTGAACCTGATGCTCACCGGCAATATCGACGGCAATCTGGCCCGTGTAAACTGCCGCCACGAGGGCGGGTACCGCGATCTGTACTGGACGCGTCATGCAGCGCATTACTGGGCGCTCGAAGAGGCGAGCAACGACGAAACGGGCGCGCCCGTGGCGCTCAACGTGGGCAATTCGGTCTTCCCGGGAGCTCTGGGCCGCTATCTGATGACTCGAGACGGCACGGATCAACTGGCACAGATCCTCGCCGAAGTTCCCCTACAAGTCCACGGTATGGGACATCGCGAATTTGCGGCTCCCCGCAGCGCGTTGGTCGACTTTTTGGAGGCCATGGAAGAGCAACAAATCGATATGCAGGCCGCCAATTTGGAGTGCGAAGCATTCGAGGGTGCCGAAGCGATCTGTGATTCCCTGCAAAATGAGGTCCCGTATCGAGTGATCGAGCGCCAGGACCTTCGCATAGGTGTTGCCTCGGTGATCGCGGAAGAGCGCTTCCAATCGGTAGCGGTGGCTGCGCGCCAGGGATTGCGTCTTTTGGATCCCAAACAGGTGCTTCCCGACCTGGTGGCGCAGATGAGAGAGGACGTCGACCTGGTGATCATACAGCACCAGGTCCCGCGCCGTGAGGCCACGTCTCTGGCCTACGAGTTGGGAAGCGAGGTCGACGGCATCGATCTGCTCATCGCCAGCCATCTCATCGACGCCACCGGCGAAGAATTACAGGCCGGGCCCAGACAACCGATGAAGGCTGGACGCATGGCGGTCATCAAAGCGGCATCGACGGGTACCGCCATCATCTCCGCCGATAGTACACAGCGCAGCGTCATCGACGTCGAACTCGACCTCAAAAATCAGGACGACGACGACTCACGATGGACACTTCGCAAGGTCTTCGCCAACCGCGTATTGCTCGACGAACTCCCACACCATCCGCCGACCAAGGAATTGTTGGAGGCGGCGGTCGACAGTTTTTGTGCCGACTGGGGCGATGCACTCGGCGAGTATTCACGCCTCGACGAGCCCCTCGAGATGGAGGACTTGCAACAATTCATCCTCAACGTGATGCGGTTTTCAACCCATTCCGAGTTGGCTCTTTCAAACCGCGGAGCCTTTCGCAACGAGGAGCAATTTCCGCTCACCGACCACCTCACCACCGCCGATATTCACGCCACATTGCCCTATGAGAATCGCCTGGTCACCGCCGATATCGATGGCTCCGTACTGCGAGGGCTCGGTGAGCAACTGGACGGCAATCTCATCGGCGCCGGCATCTCCGTCAAAGACGGCGATGTCCTGGTCAACGGACGTACCCCCAGAGAAGATCGCTCCTATCGCGTGGCCCTCAATCAATTTATCGCCCAGGGGGGAGACGATTTATTGGACCCCGACGATCTCGCCAATACGAGCCCGCATCACCCCGCCTGGAGTCAGACCCCGCCGACCATCGGCGATCTGGTCATCGAATACGTGCGCTCCGGCGAACATCTCGAGCGCGGCGAAGTACGTGACGCCGTGGCCGCCCGCGATAATTTCCCCGACCTTCATCGAAAATTTCTGTGGGAATTTCTCAGCTCTCTCAATGCCTCCTACAACCAGGTCATGGTCGAAAATCCACTGGTCAACGACACCCCGGGCTACGATCAGGGTCAATTGACCGTCCAGTCCACCGATCAGATCAACCTCGAGGGACGTCTGGCGGCAAATGCCGACAGCCGCGATCACGGCTGGAATAACGATCTGACACTTCAATACGCCACGGCTCGCATCTCCGATGAGGACGCCGGGTTTGAAGAGACCAGCGATCAGATTCGCCTCCGAAGCAGATATCGCTACAAGCGATTGCGCGTCGCCCAGGAGGGCAGTTGGTACATCCCGGATCCCGTGGTGGAGGGGCAATTGGAGTCCGAGTTTCGAAGGCCCGACGCCCGCGAGTGGCATCGCCTCGACCTGCGGGCTATCGCCGGTGCTTCATTTCAACTCGCCGATCCTCTCGACGTTCGCATCGGTGCCAATATCCGCCAGGATATCAACGAACCCGACGGCGAGGCCACCTACGGTCTCAATCTGAGCTACACTCTGGAGCGCATCAATCTATTGCGCATCGCCGATCGCCCGGTCCGATTCGAGAGCGAGGTCGAGTATTTCTTCAACGACATCGGCGATCAGAATATCCATGAGGCGCGAAGTCGGAATCGATTGTACTTCGCGATGTTCAATCAATTCTTCTTCACCACCACCTTCAACGCCTTTTTATACCGTGACGACACCGTCGGTGAGTTGGGTAGTAATACGGAGCTGACCATCGGTATCAATTACGAATGGGAGATGTCGCGGCAGAGATTTTAGCCCGGATTCATAGGTGATTGGAGTTTCCCCGCTTTGGTGGATGTTGAAGCGCGAAGCGCTGAACGCCCGAGCGCGAAAGATTCCGCTACACTACGCTGGTAGCGCGGAAAAAGCCCCGACCGTCCGTGCTCTACCAGCACGCACGATGGCAATTTGGGCTATCCACACCGAAGCTCGCACAGACCGCAGTTCTACAGCGTCCTTCGCGAGATTTAGCGAGCTCTTTCGTGGAGAGCGCCTCAGCGTACAATGACTCCGCGCCTTTGCGTTTCAGTGTCTCAGCGTCTCCGCGATCCGCGCTCGCTATTAGAGTTAAACGGAAGAACATTTAACTGAAACAACGTCTCGCCGGCTGATTGAGCCATCTTTCGGCCGATCCTCGCTTGAAGTAGCGTTGCTACGCCTGCACTCGGTTCGAGCCAACATCTGGCC
>SKPJ01000354.1 GCA_007119595.1 Myxococcales bacterium | reverse complement strand
CGATGAGCAATTGCGGCGCTGGAAAGTGGTGATGCCCCAGGCGGAGATCGTTGTCATATATGGTTCCACAGAGGCCGAGCCGGTCGCTCATATCGATGCTGCCGAAAGGCTCCAGGCGTCGAATGCGGAGCATTGTGACAGACGGGGGTTTTGCGTTGGAACACCGGTGAAGGCCATTGACTGCAAGGTGATTCCGATTCGCCACGACCCGGTCGTCCTCGACGACGAGTGGGAGGAGCTCGAAGTCGGCGACGGCGAGGTCGGAGAGTTGGTCGTGTGTGGCGAACACGTCTGCGAGCGATATTTTCGCAATCCAGAAGCCACCGCCGAAAATAAAATCGTCGAAGACGATGGGACGGTCTGGCATCGAATGGGGGATACCGGCTTTTTCGATGAACAGGGCCGGTTCTGGCTCACTGGGCGAGTACACTCCACCATCCTCCGGCGGGGAGAGCCGATTCAGGCACAGATTGTTGAGCAAGTCGCAAGTGGCGACGATCCGCGCATTGAGCGCGTCGCCGCCGTCGGTGAGCCCTGTAGCGAGTTCGGCGAGCGGCTGATTGTCATCGTCGAGAGAGCCGGTGAGGTCGATGAGGAGCTGGTGGTCGACGATGTGGCACGGCGGCTAAGCGAAGACGATATTGCCTGCGACGAGATTCTCATCACGAATGAGCCGATCCCGGTCGATCCCCGGCATAACTCCAAGGTGGATTATGTGCGACTGGGGCGTCGACTCCCGGACCTTCGGGCTGCTCAATCCCATCGAGGATGCTCGGCAAGTCCCATCGCGACCCAGGGGCGTTGAAGTTTTTGTCAGCTTCTCATCACTTTTCTCAAGGTGACCGACGATGAAAAATCCCGAAGTGGAAGATAGCCCGGTCGATATGCTCCCATCCGCGCTGGTGCTGATGCCTGGCGTTGTGGAGCGAGTCGACGTCGATCGATGGGGTGGAAAGGCGGCGAATCTGATGGAGTTAAAGCGGCTTGGAGTGAGAGTTCCGCCGTGGTTTGCGCTGTCCAATCTAGCCTTTGAGCAGGTCATGACCAGTGCTGGATTATTCGCACAGATCCGCGACCGACTCCGGAATGTGAACGCAGACCACGAGGAGCTCGGCGAGCTGTCGGCGACCATTCGGGGGTGGATCGACGACGTGTCGTGGCCCGATGAGTTGCGCGAGCAGGTGCAGCGAGGGTTTGACTCTCTCTTTTCCGAGAAAGCGATGGTGGCTGTGCGCTCGTCGGCGCGCGACGAGGACGACGACCAATTTTCCTTTGCTGGCCTTCACGACAGCCTCTTATTCGTAGGCCGGGACGGTGTAGTCGACGCGATTCGGCGCGTGTGGTCGTCGGCCTATACCGAACGGGCCCTGGGGTATCGATTGCGCAACGAGCTCGACGCAGTCGATGTGGGGATCGCCGTCATCGTCCAGGAAATGATCGATCCCCAGGTAAGCGGTGTCGTCTTTACGGTAGAACCGGCCACGGGGGATGTGGAATCGGTGCTCATCAACTCCCTGTGGGGAGCTGGAGAGGGGCTCGTGGGTGCGGGGTTGGCTGCAGACTCCTATACGGTGGATAAGCAATCGGGCGAGATTGCACCACAGCTCGCGACGAAAGAACGCAAGATGATCTTCGACGCCGGCCAGGGCGAGGGGCTCGTGGAAGTGGAGGTCGAGTCGTCGCGCCGTGAAGAGCCGACCCTCGATGATCGCCGCATCGACCAAATCGCGAACGTGGCGTGCAGGATTGAGGAGCACTACCGGCGGCCCCAGGATATGGAGTTTTGCATAAGCCGGGATGGGATATTGTACTGGCTTCAGACCCGGGCTGTGACCACGGTCGACGAACTCGGTCCCGCCGCCGGACAGGCTCTGTTATGGGATAACTCAAATATCATCGAGAGCTACTCCGGCGTGACGACACCGATGACGTTTAGCTTCATCGAACACGCCTACACCATCGTCTACGAGTGCTTCTCCGAGGTCATGGGGATTCCCCAGGATACGGTGCGCAAGAATATGCCCGTATTTCGAAATATGCTCGGACTTGTCCGAGGCGAGGTCTATTACAATTTGCTCAACTGGTATCGACTCATCCGCCTCTTTCCCGGATTTCAGCTCAATAAGGAGTTTATGGAATCCATGATGGGCGTCGATGAAACGCTGGATGTCGAAGGGCAGCAGTTGGAGACCACGTTTTTCGAAAAGGCCGCCGACGTGGGCTCATTGGCGAGTCTCGCCCTTCGGTCGCTCGTCAATTTTGGCCGTATCGAGAAGGTGGCTGCTGACTTCGAGGAGCATTTCGAGACCCATTTCAGTCAATGGGAAGACCTCGATCTTCAATCGATGCGGCCCGACGAATTGATGGAGTTATACTGGGAGATGGAGGGGAAATTACTGTGGAATTGGAAGGCCCCAATCATCAACGATTTCTATGTGATGATCTCCTACGGGTTGCTCCAGAAGTGCTGTCGAGACTGGTGCGATGACGAGAAGGGAACTCTGCAACACGATCTGATCTGCGGGGAAGGGGGAATTGCCACCAAGCAAGCTTCGGAGGAGCTCATTCGCCTCGCAAAGCGGGCCCGCCAAGCCCCGGCGGTTGAGGCACTCATCCTCGAGGCAGATCCCGATGAAATTCAGGAACGACTTTCGCAGACAGAGGGCAGCGGACCCTTTCTTGAGCATCTACAAAGTTATCTCGATACCTACGGTTATCGCTCCATGGAAGAATTGAAGCTCGAAGAGCCCACGATGCGTGAAAACCCGGGCTTTGTCTTTAAAATGGTGCGAAATTATCTCAAAGGGGATGACAGCGTTCTCGATCTGAAAGCGCGGCGTAAACGAGAGCTCGAGATTCGGCACAGCGCGGAGAAAAAGGCATTTGAGTCATTGAGCCCGCTTCGCTCCATGGTGTTCAAAAAGGTGCTCGCCGCCGCCCGGCGTGGTGTTCGAAATCGCGAGAATATGCGCTTTAAGCGCACCAAGATCTATGGATTGGTCCGAGAGGTTCTGCTCGCTGTGGCCGACGACTTCGTGCGTCAGGACTTGTTGATCGAGCGCGATGATATCTTCTATTTGACCATCGACGAGGTCTGGGCCTTCATCAAGGGCACGGCGGTGACGACGGATCTAAAGGGACTCGTCGCATTGCGGCGCCGCGAATTTGAGGAGTATCGAAACAACCCGGATCTCTCGCCCGACGATCGATTCACGACCTACGGGCCGGTGTATCACGGAAATGCATTCAAGCGGCGCCGAAAACCGGGCGGCGCCGAAGTTGAAGAGGGTGTGTTGAGCGGTATCGGGTG
>SKPJ01000101.1 GCA_007119595.1 Myxococcales bacterium | reverse complement strand
TCTAGTATCTCGGATACTGCTTTACCTCGACGGGGGCAAAATAGCCCCCGTGGACAAAGAACCTATCCCCCGATGGATAGCACATCATCCAGATCGCCGCCTCAAAAGAAGAAAAAGGGACGTTTCAGAAGGAGAGCGAAAATGTAGCGCCCGCCCCGTCTCGGCTGATCATGGGCTGTATCGTCGCCATGGAGGGATCTTGCTCGGACATTGGCATGACTAAAAGCGCCACACCGGCAGCTGTCGCCGCCACACCGATTCCATACAACATCGGTACCCCGACCCGGGTTCGACCGTAGCTATTTTCGAGTTCTGCTTTTCGGCTCAAGAAGGCGGCATCATCACCGGTTTGCGCTGCCTCATCGCGCATATCCTCCAGATCACTATGTCGACTCTGCCAGCGCAAATGCCACACCAGCGCAGTGACCAGAGTTCCTGTGCCCAGAGTCGTCAGTGACCATCCGGCAATGGTCTGGGTGTCGAGCTCGCTTTCCCCCGGATCGGCGACCTCCGTGGCGTCTTCGTCCTCTTCGACTCCGCTAATCTGAGCGTCCAATTGCGCTCGCAACTCCGTGGCGTCTTCGCGCAGGCTTTCCTCCACGAAAAAGGGCTCGCCGAAATCGAGCCAATCGGCGACCTGGGACCAATTTTCGGCGTCTCTTGCAGCCTCCGCCAGGTCCAGTGCGCATTCACCGAAGACGGCTTCCACATCGTCTGCATCCTCTTCGCTTCCCGCATCGGAGTCGATGAATTTGTCCCGAAGCGTCTCTCCGCTGCCAGTCTGCGCGTCGACGAAGCGCTCGCCCAGCTCGATCGCCACTTCACATTCCTCGAGGAGATAACGGGCGACCATCTGGTTTTTCAACAAAATCGGCTGCGGGTATGCATCATAGGCCCGTTGATAGGTCTCGGCGGCTGGCTCGAATTGCCCTTCCTGGTACAGCTCGTTGCCCTCGGCGCTGAGTTGGAGCATCTGCTCATATGCCTCCTCGTCTGCCTCGTCGACGTCATCCACATCGGTCATGGCCTCTTCACCACCCATCTGGCCATCTTCTGCCACGGCCGGGGAACTGATGCTCACGATCAATACGATCAATCCCCATACGCTCACTACGGAAGTAACCTTTTCACCGTATCCATTCCTCACGATCTACTCCGTTCGACTCAGTCCCTTGGAGGCAGGCCAATCCCTGCCGGCTCTTCGATATCTTGTTGTGCCTCTTCCTCATCTTCTTCTGCATCATCGGCCCGACGCCGACGATCGAGGCGGATCCCGTCTGGTTGGCGGTCCGGTTCATCTTCGTCGGCATCGATCCCGACCGGGTCGGGCGTCGGCTCCGGCTCCGGTTCCGGTTCGGGCGTCGGCTCGTGACCAGCGCCTCCGGCAACCGATGGCGACGCTCCCACGGCTTCATCAGTTTCTACTCCCGCCTCATCGGTGGCTCGCTCATCCTCCGTCGGCTCATCTTCGTCCATTTCTTCATCATCGGTGACGTCCGAAGCGGTCTCGGCAGCCAGCTCTTCTTCGGCTCTATCCTCATCGCTTCGCTGATCTTCATCATCTTCGGATCTCGTGACCACTCGCTCTCGTGGTTCCTCGGCGACGACTTCCTCAGCGCTGTTGTCCGCCGGGGCCTCTGCGCCCTCCCCGTCTGCCGTCGATATTTGCTGATCATCTGATGCGAGAACAAAAACGAGACCGCCACTGAGGAGCACGACCGTGAGCAATGCCAAGCCGGCCACAACGACGAAGTTTTTCTTCGATTTCTGTGGGGCAATCGTCGAGATTCGTCCGTGCTCTTCATCATCTTCGACGGGCTGCCGCTTCGACGCCGACGCACGGCCAGATTCGGGCTCCTCCGTCGAGGTCTCCCCATCTTTGTCTTCCACTTCTGCTTCACCGGTACCCTCGTTGCCGGGGTCAGCGCTATCTTCGTCCGTCTCGCCGGGGAGCAATGTGGGCGCGCTGGCGATCGCTTCGTCGCTTACTTCAGCACCTTCGTCTGCCGATGCCTTTTCGGCCTGGCTGGCGACGGCCAACTCACGGAGTATCGATGCCTCGCCATCCTTCCACTCGATGGCATCCAGGGCCGCGCATAGATCGGCACAGCTATCAAAGCGCTCGTCTGCATCTTTGGCTAAACAACGCATCACGATCTGCTGAAGCTCCTCCGGAATCCCCTCTCGCTCAAACGGTGGCACCTCATCATTGAGATGCATCATCACCGTCTCGATCGGAGTTTCTCCCAAAAAGGGCAACTCGCCTTCCAGCAACTCGTATAAGATGACCCCTATGGCATAAATGTCGGTGGCAGGCGTAACATTGAGCTTCGCCCGGACCTGTTCGGGACTCATATAGGGCGGCGTGCCGAACATCTCACCGACCTGGGTCAGACGAGTGCGTTTTTCATCGTCTTCGGCGATCCGCGCGATCCCGAAATCCAGGACCTTCAGCTCCAAGCGCTGTGAGCCCGACAAGACCATGATATTTTCGGGTTTGAGATCACGGTGGATGATCTTGTTTTCATGAGCATGGGCGATTCCGTTGGAGACCTGTCGTCCCACCTCCAGGACATCGCTGATGGGCAATGGAGTTCCCACACAGGCTTCCAGGGAAGCGCCCTCGACGTACTCGAAGATGGCGAAGAGTGCATCCAGGGTATCGGAATACCCAAATTCGTAGAGCATCACGCAGTTGGGATGGCGCAGGCGAGCGATGGCCTTGGCTTCTGTTTCAAACCGGCGGCGAACCGCCTCGTCACTGGCCAACTCTTGATGCAGGACTTTGATCGCCACTGAGCGCTCGATCGTCTCGTGACGTGCCAAATACACCAACCCCATGCCACCGGAACCGAGTTCGCGTTGGAGGCGATACTTGCCCTCGATTACACGCCCCAACATCTCCTGGCTCTGCGCACTTGAAGTCACCGTCTTTCCGTCATCGATAAAAGTCGCTAAATTTGCTCCCCAATCTTCACCATCATCGCATCTGCACCATGGAATCCTATCATGGTTTCTAATGCATGAATCATACCGCCGCCGTTACCGATTGCACATCAAGGTCGCGACAGGAGAACGTAGCTCGACTCATGATGCACGCTCCCGTGCCAAAGTAAAGATGCTCCGCCATCGGACCTTATCGGCTGGAAAACATCGACTTTGCACAAGCGGTTTACCGGGCTTGTCAGCCTAGTACATGACCACAGTGAAGATGATTGATTGAGGCCGAGGAATGGACGACGAGGTGCCGGGAGCGAAGCGACCAAATAGTCTTGGGCTGCGAAGCCGTCGAAACGAGGCGATGCCGTAGT
>SKPJ01000586.1 GCA_007119595.1 Myxococcales bacterium | reverse complement strand
GGCGACCAAATCCGGGGTCCACCACGTATTCGGGCCATCGATCTCGCCGTTGACTTCAACACTCGAGATCACGACCCCACCCTGAGCGGAGACACCGATATCTTCGGCTTCGCCGCAGGCAGTTGTACAACCGCCGCAACAGTCCTCATCGTGGCGGTCATCCTGGGTGGGTTCTTGGCTCAACGGGCAGCAGTCCTCGGAGGGCTCACCCGTTTCCTGCGCCATCGCCGTGGCGCAAAGACAGGGGACCAACAACAGCGACGCGAAAAAAATAGCCGTCGCGGTAGCCAGCATCGAATGTAGGTGGTCGAACAGCATCCGTGTTACGTCCTCAGAGGAGAGCACCTTTGAACTATAAACTGTAACGGGGAATGGTTTATTCGTCTAGGTTTTGATTTTCGGAGTCCGATGATCGCCTCGAATTCCCGGTGGATTCGTCGTTTTTCTTCTCGGCTTCCACATCATCCACATTTTCATCGCCTTGCTCTATGATGCGACCGCCCACCACCTTACCGGCCACCTCTTTTTTAGCATCGACGCGAAGTACTGCATTGGGACCGGGTTCGATGCCGTGGCCGAATCTTCTCGCCCATACCTGAGTCATCTCGGCACCCATCAACACGATGACCCAGCAGTAGTAGATCCACACCAGGATAACCGCCAGCGTTCCCGCGGCTCCGAAGACGGTCCCCACTCCCGAATAGGCCACGTAAGTACTAATACCGAAGATGCCGACGGTGAAGAGCAGCGACGTCATAAATGCTCCGAGCCACACGTCGCGCCAGGCCATTTGGACGTCTGGCAACACCTTGTAGACCAGGCCGAAAATGACCGTAAAGAACACCAGCCATACCGCCTGATCGGCAAAGGACCACACCCCCCATTCCACACCAAACCATTGCTCCCAATAGGCCTCGGCGACAGACAGGGTGGCGCTCACGATGAAGGTACCCAACATGATGATTCCAAAACCCAAGATCATCACGAACGCCAGAGCACGACGCCGAATCGTATAACCCAGCCCCGTTTCCGAATTGGGCTGTACTCCCCAGATCATATTGAGCACATCTTGCAGTGCCGCAAAAATCACCAACGCCCCAAATAACATCGTCGCAAAACTGATCGATGTGGCCATCCAGCCCGTACCCGTCGCTCGCGCCTCTCGAAGCATATTCTCGACGAACGATGCCGGCTCAGCACCGATAAACCCCTGCAATTGAGTGACAATTTCTCCTTCCACGGCTTGTTCGCCAAAGAAAAACCCGGCGACGGCGATCGCGATGACCAATAGTGGGGCCAGAGAAAAAATGGAGTAATACGCCAGCGCCGCAGCATGGCGAAGCGCTCGATCATCGAGCCATTCCGTTATCGACGCCTTAAAAAAGACGCCAACGGGCTTGATTTTGTGGGCCGCCGACGCCGCTCGTCGCTTGATCTCCATAAGTCCTTTCCGTAATTTCCCCTCCGCTGTAGTGCCCCTGCGTGTTTGGGGGGCAATCTGCCCACCAACACACAATTCGTCAACTCGACCAATGGCAGTATTCAGAACATCGCCAAACGCTACATTTCCCCGGGCACTGCGCAACTCGCACCGTCGCGGGGGGCTATGCTACCCTCTCCGCACTGTCGATTCGTCGTCGGATTCAATCATCTTTGAGTAGGCACCTGTCTATGTTGTCTGTACTCCGTTCCTTTTTTAACCGTGACTTTCCATACTCCCCATTTCATCGGGCCCTGGAAATCGTTGCGATCCTGGGATTTTTTGTCTTCGTGGCGATTCTATCGGCACGGGCCGCCTCCGGGATCGCCGAAATGGGCTGGCAGACGGCGGCGTGGCTGATTCCCGTCACAGCTCTGCTGGGCTATATGGGGGCCGACTTCGCATCTGGAGTTGTCCACTGGCTCGGCGATACCTACGGCGAAGAAGACACGCCGGTATTGGGTGAGGGGTTCATCAAGCCATTTCGCGACCATCACGTATACCCCCGCGATATCGTGGAGCACGACTGGGTAGAGGTAAACGGCAACAACAGTATCGTGCTGGCGCTGTACATGGTGCCGATCACAATTTTTGTAACCGATCCCACCTCTGTTCTTCAGTTTTTCATTCTCACCATGTCGGTCTCGCTGACCCTCGGTGTCTTCATGACCAATCAATTTCACAAATGGTCGCATATGGAAGAACCACCTCCGAGTGTTGCGAAGCTACAGGATTGGGGATTGATACTGGGACGAGATCACCATGAGGTCCATCACACCGCACCGTACGACACCTATTACTGCATCACCTGTGGCTGGCTCAATCCAGTACTGAACAGGATTCAGTTCTTCGAGACCATCGAACGCATCGTGCGCCGTCTCTTCGGTGTGAAAACGTCGCGTGAAAAGAGCAACGCCACCTAATCGGGTCCAGCGCAACATCTCATGACCATTCAAGAACCCCTCCACTCGCGCCTGGCCGGCAAGGCCGTCGAAGCCTTTTTTCGCGGTGCTGCTGCGGCCGGTTCTTTGACTCCATTGTCGCATCCCCATCGCCACGGCGTTGAACGTCTCGATGACATTCCGTACCGGCGTTCCGGCCACCGAGCGCACCGGCTCGACATCTACCGACCACAAGATTGCGAAAACGCTCCCGTCGTTTTCTATATCCACGGCGGCGGCTTTCGCTTTATGTCCAAAGAGAGCCACTGGCTGATGGGACTGGGTTTCGCCCGGCGGGGCTATCTGGTGGTAACCATCAATTATCGCCTGGCGCCACGCCATCCATTCCCGGCGGCGCTCGTCGACGCCTGCCACGGCTACGACTGGGTCTGCCGCAATATTTCAAGCTATGGTGGCGATCCGGAACGCATCGTCGTCGCCGGCGAATCGGCGGGCGCCAACCTGGCCGCCAATATCACTCTGGCCTCCTGCGTGGAGTTTCGCGAAGCCTGGATGCGCCGTGTCTGGCAACACCAGCGCGTGCCGTCGGCCGCCCTTTTGGCATGCGGAATCCTGCAGGTATCCCAACCCCAGCGCTTTCGCCGCGACAAAAACCTCCCCGCCTGGCTTTATCATCGCATCGCCGAGGTCAATCGAGATTATCTGCAGCCCTCCGCATTTTGTGATCGGCGCTCCTGTCGACTCGCAGATCCGGTGGTAGTATTGGAAAATCTCGACGAACCGGCCCGTCCCCTCCCGCCGACCTTTGCCCCTGTGGGCACCCTCGACCCACTCCTGGACGACACCCGGCGCCTCGAACAGGCACTGTCCCGGCTCGATGTCCCTGTCGTTGCCCGCTACTACCCCGACGAAGTGCACGCGTTCCACGCCTT
>SKPJ01000262.1 GCA_007119595.1 Myxococcales bacterium | reverse complement strand
GTCGGACAAGGCGCGGCGACGAGGCGATGCGATGTAGCATCGTCGAGCGAGCCGCAACGCCGCTTCGACGTGCTCTCGGCGCGCAGACGCTTCACTCAACTTCTGCTCACGGCGTAGTAAATAGATGGCAGAGAAATCATGATGATGACTCGACGTTCCCAATTCCGATTCGTCCTATTTGTCGCTATCGCAGCGTTGTTGGTTGGAGGTTGCGGTGACGACGATGTGTCAGACAACGATGCTCAAATCCTACAGGGGCCCCCGGAGGTTGAAATCCTCGCTGCTCCGTCGAGTTTGACCAATGAGACAGGTGCCAGGTTTGAATTCGAATGCCTGGACGAACGCAGTTGCGAGTTTCACTGCCGGTTCAACGAGGGTGATGCCGAATCCTGTAGTTCGCCGGTGGAATACGAGGGGTTGGTCGACGGTGATCACGTCTTCGAGGTCATCGCCGTCGACGAATACGAGTTGGAGAGCGAGCCCGCCGAGTGGCAGTGGACCATCGACACCGAAGCCCCGGCGATCGTCGATCTCCTCGGTCCTCCCGAATATACGAACGAAGAAGAAGCGACGCTTGATTTTGCCTGCTCCAAAGAGGATTGCACCTTTGAATGCAGACTCGACTACGGGGATTTCCAGGAGTGCGAATCACCGGTTACCTACAGCGAGCTGGAAGATGGAACGTACCGCTTTTCGGTACGGGCGATAGACGCGTTTGGAAATATGGGAGCCACCGAAACGCATGAGTGGACGGTGGATACGGTCTTGCCGCTGGTGATGGATCTCGATGGTCCCGCCGAACAGACCAATTCGACGACTGCCACATTCGACTTCCAGTGTTCCAGAGACAACTGCAGCTTTGAGTGCCAATTAGACGGCTCACAGATGCAGTCTTGCGCTCCAGGCGTCACCTACGAGGATCTCGAAGATGGTCAGTACACCTTTGCCGCCGTCGCCACCGACGAACTCGGCACTGTGGGACCGCCGGCCGAGTGGACATGGACCGTCGATACCGTAGAGCCCGTCGTTGAAGAACTCGCTGGTCCTGCGGAGCTTAGCAACGAGACGACGGCAACTCTGGACTTCGAGTGCTCGAAAGAGGTCTGCCAGTTTAGCTGTGAGTTGAGCGGAGCGTCTCAGGGCGTGGTCGAATTGCCCACCGATTGTGATTCCGGTCACACCTACACAGACCTCGCCGACGACGAATATACCTTCTCCGTCACCGCCACCGACGAGGCGGGCAATACCAGTGCCCCCGAAAGTTGGAGTTGGACCGTCTACACCGTGGAGCCCGTCGTCGAAGATATCTCCGGACCTGCGGAGCTTACCGACGAGACGACGGCGACCCTGGACTTTGAGTGCTCGAAGGAAGACTGCCAGTTTAGCTGTGAGTTGAGCGGAGCGTCTCAGGGCGAGGTCGAATCGCCCACCGATTGTGATTCCGGTCACACCTACACCGATCTCGCCGACGACGAATATACCTTCTCCGTCACCGCCACAGATGAGGCGGGCAATACCAGCGCCCCGGCGAGTTGGAGTTGGACCGTCGACACGGTCAATCCCTTCGACCCGATCATCGAGATCCTGGAGGCTCCGCCGATGGAGACCACCGATGACTGGGCAGCCTTCGAGTTTGAATGTACGAACAAATCATCGTGCACCTTTGAATGCGCCCTCGATGACGATGACGGAAGCGGTTCACCACAGGCAGGAGATTGGGAGAGTTGCTCATCGCCTCACCTCGTCGACGAGTTGGAGCTCGGTGACTATACCCTTCATATTCGAGCCACCGACGAGGATGGAATGCAGGACGTCGCGTCATGGGATTGGACCGTAATGAAAATCGAATGGGCGGCGATCTCTACAGGTGATCAACACAATTGTGGGGTGCAAGTAGATGGAACGCTATGGTGCTGGGGCAGTGGTGATGATGGCCGGCTCGGCCTTGGTGAGGATAGATCGAATCGAGAAGCGCCGACACAGGTGGGAAATGACAGCGACTGGAAGAGTGTCTCCTCCGGCGTTGACCACACCTGTGGAGTGCGAGAGGACTCCACGCTGTGGTGCTGGGGCAGTGGTGATGATGGCCGTCTGGGGTTGGGCGACGAGTCGGAGCGGGACACGCCACAACAGGTGGGAGGTGACGCGGACTGGAAACGCGTCTCCTCCGGCCGTCACCACACCTGTGGAGTGCGAGAGGACTCCACGCTGTGGTGTTGGGGCCGAAACTGGGCTGGCCAGCTCGGGGTGGGCGATGAGTCGAATCGAGACACGCCGCACCAGGTGGCAGCGGACACAAATTGGGAGAGCGTCTCTTCCGGTGACTGGCATACCTGTGGAGTGCAAGAGGACTCCACGCTGTGGTGTTGGGGCCTAAACACGAGTGGCCAGCTCGGGGTGGGCGACGAAATGGATCGAGACACCCCGCAGCAGGTCGGAGATGATACGGAGTGGGAAAGCGTCTCTGCTAGCGGGACGCACACATGTGGAGTGCGAGAAGAGGGCACGCTGTGGTGTTGGGGTTCAGGTTTGACTGGTCGTCTGGGATTGGGCGATGAAACGAGTCGAGACGCTCCCGAACAGGTGGGAGATGATACGAACTGGGAAAGTGTCTCTTCCAGCAGTTCCCACACCTGTGGGATGAGAAGCGACGGCACCCTGTGGTGCTGGGGCGCAGGTTTATATGGTCGGCTCGGCCTGGGCGACGAGTCGAGTCGGGACACGCCACAACAGGTGGGGGATAATGCGAACTGGGAAATCGCTTCCGCAGGTGGTCAGCACACCTGTGGAGTACGAGAGGATTCAACGCTTTGGTGCTGGGGAAGAAATTTCAGTAGTCTGTTGGGGCTGGGAGTCACGAGTGGAAGTAAGTCGAAGCCACAATCGATGGATAGCTCCCAGAATTTTAGGACCATCGCCGCCGGAGTCACCCACGGTTGTGGAACTGGCGCTGACGGCACGCTGTGGTGCTGGGGATCAAACCAATATGGCGAGCTCGGACTGGGCGAGGATATATCGGGTCGGGACACGCCACAACAGGTGGGGGAAGACACGGACTGGGAAAGCGTATCCGCCGGAGGCTGGCAATCCTGTGGAGTGCGAGACGATGGCACGCTGTGGTGTTGGGGCCGAAACTGGGATGGCCAGCTCGGGGTGGGCGATGAATCGGATCGAGACACGCCGACCCAGGTGGGGGAAGACACGGACTGGGAAAGCGTATCCGCCGATTCAGCTCATACCTGTGGCGTGCGAGAGGACTCCACGCTGTGGTGCTGGGGCCGTGGTAATGATGGCCGTCTGGGGTTGGGCGACGAGTCGGATCGCGACACGCCACAACAGGTGGGGGATGATGCGGACTGGAAAAGCGTCTCCTCCGGGGAAGGGCATACCTGTGGAGTGCGAGACGATGGCACGCTGTGGTGTTGGGGCGCTGGCTTATTTGGCCGGCTCGGACAGGGTGACGACGAGTCGAATCGGGACACGCCTACACAGGTGGCTCAGGACACCGACTGGAAGAGTGTCTCCTCCGGCGCATTCCATACCTGTGGAGTGCGACAGGACTCAACGCTGTGGTGCTGGGGCTCTGGCTTAGGCGGCCGACTCGGGCTGGGTGATGAGTCGGATCGAAACACGCCGCAGCAGGTCGAAGATGATACGGAGTGGGAGAGCGTGTCTGCTGGCGGTGCACACACCTGTGGAGTGCGACAAGACTCCACGCTGTGGTGTTGGGGCATTGGCTCATCTGGCCGGCTCGGCCTGGGCGATGAATCGGATCGATACACGCCGACACAGGTGGGAGAAACCACGCAGTGGGACAGCGTCTCTGCTGGCACTTCACACACCCATGCGATCCGAACCACCGGCGCCGGCTGGTCCTGGGGAACGAATGGCAATGGACGCCTCGGTGACGGCACGCGGTGGAAAGACAACCCCCATCAGGTCGCTGACCCCTGATCGCGCCGGCCCTATCGCCGGCGCCAGCGATGGCAGATGCCATTGCACCATGTCTTATTGGCTCATCGATGGGAACCGAGCCCCCCCGTAGCGATGACACGATTTTCCATCGCCTCCAGTTCATGCTAAATCCTGTAAGTACTACGCAGGCAATCCATCCTCGCGTTTCAATGTGTAGACGATCGGAGTTTAGCATCATGAACAACCGCTGCTGGACATATTTGTTGGCTGCCATACTGGCCCTGGCCCTTTCCTCGACGGCCTGCGGTGGCGAAGAAGAACCTCAGGAAGAAGAAGAACCGGGGCCGTCCTTCGAGTGCGGCGAGGGAACCGTACTGCACGACGAGACCTGTGTCGCCGAGGACCACGACTGCGACGACGATCAGGTCGTCACTCCGCTCGGGGAGTGCTTTGAGCCCACCGTATTTTGCGGTCAGGGATCCCACTTTGACGCGGCCACCGAAGAATGTGTGTCCAGTGCCGATATCACCTGCGGCGAGGGAACGGTGGAGGACGGTGGGGAGTGCGTGCTCGCCGATCCGCTGCGCTGCGGAGAAGGGACGGTGCTCGCCGGTGATGAATGTGTCCTCGCCGAAGAGGTCTGCGGCACGGGCACCGAACTCGACGCCCCCTATTGCGTCCCCTCCGAAGAGGTCTGCACGGATCGAACGGAGCTCGATGTCGAAACCGGGGTCTGCGTCGACCTCGGCGCCTTCGAATGCGGAACGGGCACGGTGGAACACGACGACGCCTGTATTCCCAGTATCAGCGCCGCCGATCAATTGGCCGCCGAGGCCGATATTGACTATATGGACGGGGAGTCGATCGTGCCCGCCGAGGACGAGACCTTCGTCTTTACGGGAACACTGGACACGATTTTGTCCCATACCTTCAGCCTGGAGGGCACGCAGGGACAGTGGCTGGAGGTGACGATTTACAGCCGTGGGCTTCCCTCTCCCGGCCTGCACATCACCGACGACTCCAGCAGTTGGGAGCGCTCCGTGGCTGCCGGCACGGCGTCGATGCCGTCGCGGGTCTTCCCCACTCCCATCGACGGCTCTCTCGATGTGACGGTGACCACCTCGCTCGCCACAGACGACAACGCCTCTTCCTTTGGCGATGAGTCGTGGCAATACGTGGGCACCGTCGAAGTCATCGACGCCCCGACGGCCCAGGCGTGGGACGCCCTCGAAGACACCTTTGAGGGCGCCCTGGACGACAGCATGGGCAACTTCGTGGAGATCGATATCGACGATGACCTAAACGAATTGTTGGTCACGCCCTCCGAGTTGGGTGTCGACGCCATCGACCCGGTCCTGGAGGTCTGGTCGACGCCGAATTCATTTTCCTCTCGACACAGTCTAGTGGCGGGCGAGCAGGTCGAAGTCGACACCTCGAATGCCGACACCATTTATTTTCACTTCGATGCCGTCGAATTTTTGGGCTCCCGGACCGACTTTCAGGTCAGCGCCGCGGGCACGGAGTACATGGAACCCGGCGATATCCACCAACAGGAATTCGAGATCGAAGCCGGTCAGACCCTCTTCGTATCCCATCGATCCGAAGACGCCGACGACATCACCGGTCGGATCCGAAAGGATGGAGAAGTGCTGTTTGAGCGCCAGCATCTATTGGCGGAAAACCAGTTCTCGTACACCGCCAACCAGACCAGGCGCGAATTCTTCTACGTCACCGAAGACGGCACCTACGTGGTGGAATTTGAAAATACCTCGAGTACAGCGATCGCCAATTTCGTCTCCACATCAACCGTTGAAGAAATCCCGGTCTTCGAGGTTCCCGACGCAGGAGAGACGCAATTCAATGCTTCGATGCAGGTCGAAGATCTGGAGCCCGGGGACTGGCGCATTGTGGTCATCGAAACACCGGGCGCCGGCGTATTCGACATCACCATCACCGCCGAGGAGGGCTCGCCGCGGGGCTCCGTATTCAATGCCACGGGCCACGAGATCGTCGATGCCTTTGGAACGGGGGGAGTAGCCTCCATGCAATTTGAAGCTCCCTCGGCGGGACATTATTACGCGGTATCCCGACCCTGGAGTTCGTTTTCCACGGTCAACGGAAGCCTCGATTTTGATATCCAGGGTCAGACCGTCGAGGTCGTCGAACCGGGAGACGTCATCGTCGAGACCTTCGATGTCGACACCTTCGATCTGCTCACCGGCGCCATCACTCACATCTCCGATGCCGACGTCACCGCCCGGCTGATCAATCCCCACGGCACAGTGGTCTTCGAGGAGTCCGTAGTCTCCCCGGGCCTTGATTTGATGGAGCTGTTTCCGGGGCCGGGCCAATTCACGCTGGAGGTCGAGAATACGAGCACCGAGCCCGTTCTCGGCATCCATATCGACGCCCAAGCCGCCACCCCGCTCGAGATCATCGACGAGGACAATACATTCTCGTATTCCTTCGATCGCGACAGCCTCGACGCAGGAACTAGCGAGTATGTTTTGCTGCATACCGCCGCCGATTTCTTGCTGGATTTGACGGCCTTCTTCGAGGCCGGAGAAGAGGGAGGGCTGCGGGTCTGGAATCAATCAGAACGGGAAACCATCGCCGAAGCACAAGATGAAGAAAGTGTAGTTCTCAACGCCGAGATCCGGGCGCAGCAGACCTATGTCGTCGAATTCGAGGCGATCAGTGACATCTCCGACGGTTATTCGTTCTCCGTCGACGGCGCCGAAATTGTCTTCGTCGATGTCGTCGAGGAACACGATCCGCCGCTGACGATTCCCACCAACGACGGCCAGATTTCTTCCAATTTGTCCGTCTCGGACTGTCCGGAGATCAGTGACGTATCCATCACCACTGACTTCCCCACCGGTAGTTCCAGCAGCCTCTACGTCGACCTCTACGCCCCCAACCAGGGAGGAGAGGCAATCGCACTTCACGCAGGGACATTCGGCACGGTGAGCACCACCTATCCCGACCCCACGGAGCCCTCCGAATCACTCGATCCATTGCTCGGCAGTTCCGGCGACGGTGTCTGGTCACTGGAGGTATTGAATACCTCCGTATTTTCCTCTGCCTCGCTGGCATCCTGGAGCGTCCATCTGACTTGTACCACCGAATAAATTAGGCCACGTCAAAAACTGACTGGACCACGTATTCGAGTAGGAATTTTGGAGCACCGACATGATGAATCACTTATGGAAAACCCTCCTCGTCGGCCTCGCCGCCACCACCGTCATTGCCTGTGGTGGCGATGACGATGATGATGCCAGTGGCGAACAATCCCAGACCACCATCGAGTGCGGTGAAGACACCGTGCCCAATGAGGATACCGGGGAGTGCGAACCGAGGGAGTTCGAATGCGATGACGACCAGGTCCACGACGCTGTCCTGGGCCGCTGCGTTCGCGCCGGCGACAGCTATTGCGGAGAGGGAACGGAGTTGGATGAACAACTCGGCACCTGTGTCGCCGACGCAGACCTGGTCTGCGGAGACAATACGGTCGAAGAATCGGGCCAATGCGTCACGGGGCCCGAGAAAAGCTGTGGAGAGGGAACCGTTGTTCATCAGCGAGAATGCCTTCCCGCCGACGACGTCTGTGCAGAGGGCACCGAACACGTGGCCACCTATGAGGCCTGCCGACCGGTGGAAGGAGTCTGCGGCGAGGGCACGACATTCGACGTCTCCGAGCGCATCTGCGTACCGACCTCCACCATCAGTTGCGGAACCGGCACCGTCGCTGATGACGATCATATCTGCATCCCGACCCGGGCCTATTACGAAGATCTGGCCGCCGACCCCGATCTCGACATGATCGGCGAGGACGCCATTGTCACGATCGAACTCGCCGATCCGGGCGAATCCTTCGTCATCCTCGGCAATATCGATGCCCCGCAACTGATCAACAATCAATATATCCAGGACGAAGATGTCTACCACCTCGATGCCACCGCCGGTCAATGGCTGCGCATCACGGTGTACTCCCTGGGCCTGCCGGAGCCGCTGTTTGCCTTCGGCGAACACGCCGCCGCGGAACCGTTTTTTCGCCTCAGTGACCTCGGAGCCGGCATCGAAACCACCCGCGAAATCCTGGTGCAATCCGACGCCGGTTATCGGCTCACCGTGGCCAATCTACCCCAATATTTTGGAAATTCACCGCCCGCAGGAGGCGAAGACTGGAATTACGTAGCCGTCGTGGAGACCATGACCCAGCCCGAGCCCTCGACGATCGGCTTATCGGAGGAAATGACCGGAGAAGTCGGGGAATTATCCAATCAGTTTTACGCCTTTGAAGACACCGACGAAATCGACTCCATGGCTCTGATCACCCACCTGGTGCCCCAACATGCGGAAACCGAACTTCAAGTCTGGTCAGAGGATATGACCCTTCAACAGGTCACTCCCCTGGAGGACGGCGTCTTCCCCATCGAGCCGCCGGGAGATGTCTTTTACCTGCTCTTCGATCATGTCCACGCCTTCGGAGACAACCTGCTTTACTCCATGAGTTTGCAACAGGGGACCTCCCTGGAGGTCGGTGAGAGTTATACCAAGGAGCTCGATATCAGTGCCGGCCAATACGTGGGGCTGGTTCAGGACAACCTCGACAACGCCCCACTATCGGCGACCATCAGCGACGAATCCGGTCCCCTGGCCCAAGCGGAGACCCTGGAGGTCTCCAATGCCACCGAGGACCCGATCAGCCTGTACTGGTATGCCTCGCAGATCTGGGCCGACGAATTCGACACCGTGACCATCGAAGTCGAAAATACCAGCGGTCAAGACCTCCCCTTCGTCTCCGTCGAACACTTCGTCAACGACGCCGGGGACATGGGTAGCTTTGATGGCGAACCCACTGACTTCGACTCCGATCATGCCCTGTCCCGCGGTCATCGACACTATCTGCATCTAGAGGTCGACGTCCCACAGGACCTGGTCCGCATTTCCCTCGCCGACGCCAACCAGCAGGGACGCATCTCCCTGTGGTCCACCGAGGGCGAAGAGCTCGAAGAGATCACCGCCGGTCGCGATGCCATCGTCTTCGAGGACCAACCGGGTCCGACCTCCTATCTCATCGCCGTCGAAGCCCTGTCGACCATGGGTGCAGGATTTACACTGCACCTTGAGCAGACCGATATCTTGGAGTTTAGCCAGACCAATAACCCCAACGTGGAGATCCCCGACAACAACCCCGCCGGCGTCGACGACATCATCGATATCGGTGGCTGCAACAACGTCGCCGAGATCAATATGGATATCGAGATCAATCATGGTTGGCGGGGCGACCTCGTGGTTCGACTCACCAACCCCGCCGGTGAATCGCGGGCCCTAAAAGCACGGCCCGGGACCGGTGTCTTCGGAGACTCCAATCCCGATATCATCGGTAATTTCAACGAGACACTCGACCCGGTCGCCGGCGATCCCGCCACCACCCAGGCGGAGCCGATCGCCAACTTCATCGATGGCGACGGAAACGGAGAATGGGTCCTCAATGTCAGCGACAACGCCGGCGGTACCGTCGGCACTCTCAATAGTTGGACTTTGAATCTAACCTGTGACGGTTGAGCTATGATACGGGCAGATTACCTCTTTGCCTTTTTGGTCACTTTATTGATCTTCGGGATCTCATCGACGGCCTCCAGCCATGGAGATCCCCCCGAGGGCACTCAGATCTACTCCGTCGATGGCGGATGGGTCTACGTAACCAACTTCGGGGCCATGAGCGCCGAACGCCCCGATGAATACGTCTGCGAAGAGGCATTTTTCGCAAGCGAGTCCTTCCATGTCGCCCCGCTCAAAGTGAATCGCTGGGTCACCTTTTCCCGTTCCACCGTCGCCGTCACCGACGATGGATGCCACTTCGAACAGACCTTCGATCTGCCGACCCGTGCCACGGACGTCGCCGTTCGACCGTCCACCGAAGAGGTCGCCTTCGTCACCCGGGACTCCGGACAAACCGATCTGTGGTATAGCGACGACGGGGGGCTTCAGTGGAACCATGTCGGCGTCGAACTCAGCGACATCAACCCATCGGGAATCGGCTTCATTGGCAGCGAAGAGATCGTCGTCGTCGGATACCAAACCGACGAGGAAACCCGGGGAACAGCAGCGCTGATGACAATCGATCCGGTCAGTGAGACGGGCAGCGACCTGGTGACCGATGATGCACTGGTCTATCCCGAATTGCTCGACAGTAGCGACGACACCTTTTTGTGGCACGCCCGCCGGGAAGGAGAAACGGAGGTCTACTGGAGTCGAACCGATGACATCGAATTCGGACATTTTCCATCGCCCAACTGGCCCACCTCCGGCGCTCTGTCGCGTGACGGTGCTCGGGCCTATCTGGGAGGTATCGACGGCGAGGGGCGCGGGGTCTTCAAAGCCGGGGAGGACGAACCATCGGCCTGGGAGGAAATCGTCGCCGGCCACCGCGCGCTGTGCATGACCGAAGACGGCGACGACCTGTTGGTCTGCGGGCATCGACGCGACGATGACCACGACCTTGCGCGCTACAATCGCGACGATGGCCTCCAGCCGATCAACGACTTTCGCGACCTACAGGGTTACCGAAGCGACTGCCCCGACGACTCCCGAGTCATGCAGACCTGTCCTCCCGTATGGCCCGAACTGGCCCCCTATTTTGGTATTGATGTCGAAGAAGATCACGATCACGGCGATCATGATCATGACCACGACGACCACGACCATGACGACCACGACCATGACCATGACCATGGCCACGATGATCATGACGATCACGACCATGACCACGACCACGACGGCGACCAAGAGGGTGATGTAAGCGACGACGAGGACTCCGACGACGAAAGCCGCTGCACCAGCGTAGGTGGCGTATTCCCCGGTTCGGGATGGCTGATGTTCTTCGCTTTTGTCGCTCTCTTAAAGATCCGTATGCGCCTCGATCGTCGGACGCAGGGACCACCGAACTTCGTCGGGTAACTCGGCGACGTCCAGCCCCCACAGTCGATTGGTCAGACATACCGGAGCTCCCCCTCCCTTGCTGAACAACTCCCCTAAATCCAGCGTGCGGACCGTCAGTCCGAGTTGCTCTGCCGCATCGCGAGCGGTGTCCGAAAATTGGCTCGGTGCGAGCACCGTCGTGCCCACCTGCAAGGCGTTGGTGTCGTAGCGCTCGCTGTCAGCCCGGCTCAACTCCACGATCGGCAATTCACCGACGAAGGCGCGAAGCCGCTCATATTCACCGTCGAGCAATGCCTCGGGACAGACCAACATGACATGGTCTCGACCGCAGCGAAAAAACTGCAAAAACGTATTGCCGTGAAACCAGGGTTCGGCGCGAAATGCGATCTGAATATGCTGAGGACTGAGCATGGCCGCTACTTCTCGATAGGCCTGCTCCGAGGTGCGCGCATCGGCGCCAACGCCGTAGGTATGGACGATGGCGTCGCCGTGGGCGGTGCGAATGGCATCGCCCTGCCCCTCCCAGGTAGTGCTCACTCGATGGGTCTCCATCTGCAAATCATTCTCGATGAACGCCGCAATATGGTCGGTCTCCCCGCGGCGGTGTTCCACCGCCATCGAGGACAACAAAAAATGGGGCCTGCCCTGGGCGTCGCGAAAATATTCGCCGGCCTCCGCCGTGTAGATCAGACCCGTCAGGGTTTCGTCTCCTGGCCGCAACACGACGACTTCCCCGCCGGCGTCGACGATGGCCGTGGCCAACGCGGCCCATTCTTGACGAGCCCGGCTCGCATCGACGTCGCCGGCACCACGAGACTTAAAATTTGCCCGCCCCCTCAATCGCCAATCACGACGCGGCGGGCTCATCAAATACACCGGCATTGCTTTTGTTGGACTCACGTTCACTCCGACCCGTTGGAATCCATCCAACCTCGAACGCCCAAGATTGAATGGTTTGCTCTCGACTGTAAAGTTTTTCTCTACTGAATTTCAGGGCAATCGCATTCTCTTGGCCGGTCACTCCCCGGAAGCCGGAAACCGGTCACTCCCCGGAGCCGGAAACCGGTCACTCCCCGGAGCCGGAAACCGGTCACTTCCCGGAAGCCGGTCACTTCCCGGAGCCGGAAGCCGGTCACTCCCCGGAAACCGGTCACTCCCCGGAGCCGGAAACCGGTCACTTCCCGGAGCCGGAAGCCGGTCACTTCCCGGAGCCGGAAGCCGGTCACTTCCCGGAGCCGGAAGCCGGTCACT
>SKPJ01000080.1 GCA_007119595.1 Myxococcales bacterium | reverse complement strand
GATGCCGATTCAGTAGATCGGGATACGGAGGTCGGTCACGACGCGGCGGTCGACGCCGACGTGGACGAGGAGCCGCTGAGCTGCGGTGACGATGAGGTGTTGTGCCAGGTCGAACAAGTCGAGGTCTGCGTGAATCTCGGGACAGATGTGCAACACTGCGGCGAGTGCAATATGCAATGCACCACAAGCGTCGAGGGGGCGGAGCCGGCATGCCACGAGGGTCAGTGCGGCTACCAATGCGCCACTGGACTCGAGGAATGCGACGGAGCTTGCACGGATTTCGAAAGCAACCCCGACCATTGCGGCGGCTGTGGGGTTCAGTGCGTAAGCGGAGAGTGCGACTCCGGAAGTTGTGCTCCTCTTCCCTGCAATCCCGACGTGGAACCCTTCGGCGGAGGGGGAGGCACGGAAGACGACCCGTTTACGATCTGTACGGCGGATCACCTCGATGAGATGCGTTTTGCGCCAGATGCGTATTTCGCGTTGAGCGACTCCATCGATCTCGCCGGCCGAGAGTTTGAGCCCATTGATGATTTTGGGGGGCGGCTTGACGGCGGTGGGCTTGAGATCCGCAACTTCGAGATCGACGTGATGGAAACAATCTTTCCTTTCCCCGACCAGAGTGAGGTCAATAAAGTGGCGCTATTCGCCGCGGTCGACCCCGGTGGGGAGATCCACAATCTCGTGCTGTCGGACTTCGACGTCAACCTCACCGAGTCGGAGTACAACTTCAACACAGACCTCGCCGTCGGTGCGCTGGTGGGCACGAATCATGGATCGATTTTTAACGTCAGTGGAAATGCCGAGGTCGGCGGGGCAAATGTGGTCGGTGGTTTGGTGGGGGACAATGCGGGAGAAATGGCCGATATAGCCTTTTCCGGAACCGTCAGTGGTGGCCAAACAGTCGGGGGGGTGGTGGGGGTGAGCACCGGCGTGATCGTGGGCAGTAGCTTCGACGGCGAAGTGCTCGGAGAGACGGATGTCGGTGGAATGGCCGGTCGGCTGGAAGACCAGGGAGAGATCCGGGACTCCTTTGCCACGGGTCAAGCCTCGGCAGGTGATTCGCGCGTCGGAGGATTGGTGGGTGGGATGTGGGATGACGCCGAAGTCTCCAATAGCTACTCCGGGGTAAATGTCAGCGGCGATGACGACTTCGTCGGTGGCCTGGTGGGTGGGATGTGGGATGACGCCGAAGTCTCCAATAGCTACGCCGGGGCAAGTGTAAGCGGCGATGACGACTTCGTCGGTGGCCTGGTGGGGGGGATGACTCAGCAGGCATGGATATTCGATAGCAACTCTACTGGCGATGTCAGCGGCAGGCAATTTGTGGGGGGGCTGATCGGTAGAATGGAGGGGGATGCACGAGTATCCGATAGCTACGCCACGGGAGATGTCTTCGGTGATCGCCGTCGGGTCGGCGGATTGGTGGGGGCCATGGACGCTCGCACAGAGGTCCGCGACTGTTACGCCACCGGAAACGTGGAGGCGGAGGACGCCGTGGGAGGACTGGTCGGAAGGATGCGCGACGAGACCGTGATCGACGACAGCTACGCCATGGGAAAGGTCTCGGGAGATTGGGCGATCGGGGGGTTGGTGGGCTATCTGGACGACGGATTCATCTACCGCTCCTATGCCACGGGAGACGTGACCGGCGGGAAAGCGATCGGGGGGTTGATCGGTGAGATCGACGACGGTGAGGAGATCTCTGATTGCTTCGCCACCGGCACCGTCGTCGGCGAGGACGAAGTTGGGGGCCTTGTCGGCATATTTGATGACGGTGTGATCCAATATTGCTATGCCGCCGGACCGGTGACCGGCGACGACCATGTCGGAGGGTTGATCGGTCGACGCAGCGACGAGGTCATCAGCAGTTATTGGGACGTAAACACCACAGGTCAGACAGACAGCGCAGATGGAACTGCGGTGACCACCGACGAGTTCGCCGATCCCGTCAATTTTCCCGGCTGGGACTTCGATGATGTCTGGGAGATCGTGGAGGCTCCAGATGGCGAGATGCGCCCCGTGCTTCAATGAGGGAGCAGCCAGCACCAGTTATATGGGGAGCCCATCGTCGGGAGGGAGTGTGGATGGGACGTCGGGATCGCTCTCGCAGGCCTCGCAGTAGATCTCGTCGACCACGTTGTCGGCGAAGAGCTGATGGACGACACCGTGAATGTAGACCATCTGGTCGTAGGCCCAGCGCTGACCGATCTTTCCAGCGATCCAGACCACGATGGCAAGTACCAGGCATCCGCCGGTCAACAAGAGGCCATTCGGGGTCTGAGCGAGTTGCAATTGGCTCGTCGCCAGAAGCAGTCCGCCCGACCCGGTGATCGAGAGTACGGCGTAGGCGGCCAAAAAGAGACTCCAGACGTTGATATTGGGGCCGAATTTTCCGCGCAAGACGGTGTGTGGACCACTCTCCTCGAGGAGCATCTTGAGATAGGGAGACCAGTAGTGGCGTTGTTCGGCATCTACGGTCATCTCGACCTGTCGGTCCAGAAGATAAATTTCACAGGAATGTGACCGCCCTTCCGACAGCTCTTGGAAGCGCGTCATGACGTCGTCGGGCGTCAGATCTACACGTAAGCCGAATCGTGGCCGGAGTCGCACGTCCATGATGGTGCTCGTGGAAATGGTCAAGGTTCACTCTTCGTCGATAGTGCGGTCGGCGACGATCAATGTCTAGACACTATTGGGCGGATGGGGGATGGACCGAGGAAAGTTCGCTCTTAGGGTGGACGTCGACTTGGAAGCTGTCGAAACGACCCACACCCAGCAGGAGCACAATAATGAGTGAGCACGAGATCCATCGAGATGCAGGGGAGCGACGAAGAGTGGTCATCGTAGGCGGTGTCGCCGGAGGTGCATCGTGCGCCGCAAGGCTTAGGCGGTTGGACGAGGACGTCGAAATCGTTCTGGTGGAGCGGGGGCCCCATATCTCCTTTGCCAATTGTGGACTGCCCTATCATATCGGCGGCGTCATCGAGGACCGCGACGCGTTGTTGATCCAGACCCCGGCAAGCTTTGAGCGGCGCTTCGACGTCGACGTGCGAACGAAGACGGTGGCGGTGGACGTCGATCCCGACGCCCATACAGTGACCCTCCGGAAGTGGAAGAATGGAGAGACCACACACCTGAGATACGACGCTCTGGTGTTGTCACCGGGGGCATCGCCGGTGGTGCCGCCCATTGCGGGGGCGGAACTCGACGGAGTGCACTCGCTTCGCACAATTCCCGATATGGATCGCATCATCGGCGCCTGTGAGAACACCCAGATAGAGCACGTCACCGTCGTCGGTGGTGGATTTATCGGAATGGAGGTAGCCGAAAACCTGATCCATCGCGATATCGACGTCACAGTGGTGGAGATGAACAACCAATTGATGCCAAATCTGGATCGAGAGATGGCCGCATCCGTGGCCGATGCCTGCACTCGACACGGAGTGGAGCTCTGTATGGAGACGGCGGTGACGGCCATCGAAGAGGTCGGCGAGAAGTTGCAGGTCCATCTAGGCGACGAGGCTTCCTATTTGAGCGATCGGGTGGTGATGGCCGTCGGCGTACGCCCTGAAACCAAATTGGCCGAAGCGGCGGGACTGGAATTGGGGGATAGCGGTGGAATCGTGGTCGACGAGATGATGCAAACCACCAGGCCCGATATCTACGCTATCGGCGATGCCGCGGAGGTCACCCATCGAGTCACGGGCGCCCGGGGGGCGATGCCGCTTGCAGGACCGGCCAATCGCCAGGGGCGCCTCGTGGCCGATGTCATCTGTGGTCGAAATCGACAGTATAAAGGGCCACTGGGAACAAGCATTATCAAGATCTTCGACACGGTGGCGGCCTGTACGGGCTTGTCCGAATCCGGGGCCCGGCGACGCCAGATCCCCCATCAGGTGGCCTGGGTGACCGCAAAATCGAATGCCTCTTATTATCCCGGTGCGGGGGCGCTGACCCTGAAGGCGATCTTTGACCGGGAGAGCGGGAAGATTCTGGGGGCGCAGGCTTTCGGGAAAAAGGGGGTCGACAAACGCATTGATGTATTGGCCACGGCCGTCGCCGCCGGGATGACCGTCGACGAGTTGGAGCAGCTCGATCTGGCGTATGCCCCCCCGTTCTCTTCGGCGAAGGACCCGGTCAACCACCTCGGAGCGGTGGCCGGTGGTATCCTGCGCGGCGATCACCCGGCGGCGTCCTGGGAGGAGGTGATGGGTCTTGCGGAGAACCGGCGATTGATCGTCGACGTACGAAGCGCACAGGAGTTCGACAGCGGCACCATCCCCGGCGCCGTGAACATCCCGCTCGACGAGCTTCGGAAACGGATCGAGGAGTTGCCCCCCAGATCGACGCCCATCGTATTGTGCAAGGAGGGCCTTCGGGGGTATCTGGCGACCCGGGTACTTCTGCAAAATGGGCATCGACCCAAAAATCTGCTGGGTGGCTACGAGTTGTGGAAGCTGGCCTCTGATCATGCATGCGTGGCGTAAACTGAGGCGAGTATCATCACCGAATTTGGTGATCGGTCTTTCCTCTCTGATCGTCTCTTGTGCTGTCGCTACTTCAGTTGGGCGCTCATCAGCGGGCCCCCTTCAGCCCGGCCGGCTGCTAGCCCCGGGCGGGAATGAGCGAGCGGTTGGTGGGACCACAGCCATTGTCTGAACCACGGTGAAAGGGATTCCCTACGGTGTCCGGCGGGTTGTCCGCGGGGAGCCGGGAACTACTGTCGCTGCGCGAGCAGGGGCAATGGTTTTTGACTACGAGACGAGGTATCGGCGATGAAAAAGCATCAGGTATTTTCGCTGTTTCTAGCATCTATCGGTCTGGCGTGGGCGACACCGGCACTTGCCCAATCCGAAGTGGAGGACGAGGGGTTGGAAGTTGAGCTTGCCGAAGCACAAGAGGATCGAGTCACGGCCTGGTCCTTTGAGGCCCGAATCCGCCCTCGGGTCGAGGGGCGGTTTAACCATCGATTCGGGCTCGATGAAGAGGTGTTAAATTATACCTTTCAACCCGACGAGGCCGATCAATTTACCCAGCAATCCCGGCTGGGGGCCACCGTTGAAAGCGACGATTTGTCGGGACATTTCACCCTCCAACACACCGGCACGTGGGGGGAGTTCGGGGGCAATGAACTGACGGCGCCGCCGGTGCAGATCTACGAGGCGAGGCTTCGATATCGACCCCACGAGGTGGCCTTCGTGGACGTGGGGCGCTTCGAGCTGGCATATGGCGACCAGCGAGTGCTGGGTTCCGTGGGTTGGAGTCAGGTGGGACGGGCGTGGGATGGCCTTCGCACAGGGGTGCGACCTCATGAACAGGTGGCGGTCGATGGTTTCGCCGCCCGTTATTCAGACGGAGGTGCGGGATTTATCGAGGGGGATTCCTATTTGTTCGGAGTCTATGGAACGGTCTTGGAGCCCGTCGAAGATCTCATCGAGGAAGTCGATCTCTACGTGCTCTACGACGTGGCAAACCTCGACCAGCAGCAGGGACGAGATCTGGCGATGGTGGGCACCCGCCTGCAGGCATCCTTCGCCGATGTCGACGCCACCGCCGAGGGGGTAGTGCAATATAGTTGGGACTGCGAGGGACACGGGCATTGTGGAGACGATGGCATGTCCATTTTCGCCTTTTTCGCCGATGCCGAGGTGGGCTATTCGGTCGCCGATTTGAGACCCTTTGTCGGCGCCTCCGTGGCCTCCGGTAACGACCCCGAGACCGACCGGGTGGAAGCCTATGACCAACTCTATCCCACCGGCCATGCATGGCTGGGCTATATGGACATCATCGGCCCTCGCACCAACCTGGTGGAGGGACGACTCGGCGCACAGAGTCAATTGGCTCCGTTCAATATTCAACTGGCAGGCCACCACTTTCGGCGCCTGCAGCCTCAATCAGAGCCGGTGGGAACCGAACTCAACACCAAGGTCTTCGCCGATCTTACAGAAGGCCTGGTGCTGGCGGTCGGAGGAGGGGTGTTCTTTGCCACCCGAGGGTTCTCATCGACCGACGCGGCCCCGGAAGGGGTGGCGAGATGGGCCTTTGGCCAACTGGTGGGCTCTTTTTGATACGATACTCACGCCGTTCTTTGAGGAGTTTGGGGAGGATGGAACGACGCGTTGCAGATAGCGAGGCGACCAAATAGTCTTGGGCTGTGATACTGTTGAAGTGAGGTGATACGGTGGTGTCGTCGATTGTGGACGGCAACGAAAGCGTCGTTGTCAGCTTGCTGGCCGGGACGGACCATGGTTGAGATGAAATCTAGATGGTGGTTGGTGTTCATCTTACTTGGCTTGCTCTGGGGGCTCTGGGGGTGTGGGGATGATGCGTGTCATGACGACGGCGATTGTCCCCAGGGACAGCGATGTTCCCAGAGTGCAGGCCTGTTTTTTGGGGCCAATACGTGCATCACCGATAATTTCGGTGAGCACTCCGAGGTCAGCCCCGATGCCGGTGCATTCGATTCTGATGGTGAGGATCAGGCAAATTCTCTCAGTGCCGATGCCACCACGAACAATACGAACAGTACAGATCCTCCGAAGGTGGAGATCACCGACCACCCGAATTCGATCACCAATGAGAGGGAGGCCAATTTTTACTTCGACTGCCATCCAAGCGATTGTGCCTACTTCTGTGAGCTCGACGATGACGGCGGTCAGCCCTGTGATTCGCCAATGAATTACGATGGGCTCGACGACGGTGTCCATCACTTTCAGGTGTGGGCGGAAGATACGGCAGGTCAGGTGGGCGATGGCGACGGCTGGTCCTGGGAGATCGATACCGTGGCACCACGGATAATTTTCGAGCAAACTCCAGAAGAAACGACGCTGGCGATGACAGCCACCTTTGATGTTTCCTGTGATAAATCACCGTGTCAGTTGGAGTGTAAGCTCATCGATGTGGACAGCGATTATGGCCAATGTTCGGTGAGCTACGATGAGCTGGATGCCGGCGAGTATCTATTTCGCGCACGGGGCACGGACCCGGCGGGCAATACTGTCACCGAGGAGTTTGAATGGACGGTGGAGGCGGTTCGTTGGAAGCAGGTCAACCTGGGCAATCACCACAGCTGCGCGATCATGGCCAATGACGATAGTCTCTGGTGTTGGGGACCCCATGCGGACGGTCGTACCGGCGTGGGGCTTACGGATGGACATACAGCCGAACCGATGCAGATCGAGGGAGAGTGGTCGTCAGTGGTGGCAGGAGCTCGGCATACCTGTGGCATAAAACTCGATGGTGCACTTTATTGCTGGGGCGAAAATAAGCGTGGGCAGTTGGGCTTGGGTCATCAAACCAGTGTCTCTACGCCCCATCAGGTGGGCTCCCAAAATGACTGGCAGAATATCTCATTGCAGACTCGGCATACCTGTGGGGTTCGCGCCGGTGGACGCGGCTATTGTTGGGGTCGCGGTGAGCATGGGCAGATCGGTGACGGCGAGTACAACAGCCATGATTCGCCGGTGGAAATCCGGGGCTATTTCAACGATTTCGAGGACTGGCACGAGATCGGGGCCGGCGAGGCTCACACCTGTGGACGCCGCGGTAGCTCCGCGTCGTTGTGGTGTTGGGGCCACAACTTCGATCGTTTTCCGGAGTACAAGAGCGCCGACGATCACCAGAGCTTATCGGTGGGATGGCACCATAGTTGTGCGATTGGGCCAGGCGCGACGCGTCGCTTGTACTGCTGGGGAGAAAATGATCGCGGCCAGGTGGGCCTAACCGATGGCGGGTTTTACTCCGAGCCGGTGGGGATCAGCTCTGATTGGGCTCAGGTGAACGCCGGCGTATTTCACACCTGCGGGGTGCGAAGCGATGCTTCGCTAGATTGCTGGGGAGACAACGAATTAGGTCAACTGGGAGTGGGGGATACCGAACAGCGATCGTCACCGACCCCCGTCGTCAACGACGACGGCCAACAGTGGGAGTCTGTCGCCGGGGGACACGCACATAGTTGCGCCATCGATCAAAATAGGAAGTTATATTGCTGGGGAAATGCGGACTCCGGGAAATTGGCCAATGGATCATTGTCCGGAGTCTATACCACTCCGCAGCCAGTGAATCTCGATTTTTTGTGAGCCCGCGCGGGTCCCCGATCCCCGAAGACAGATCGGACATCGCAGCACATCGACGTTGGGGAGCCAACGATATCTTCGCTCATCCCAATTTGCTCAATAGCGGTGCGAGCCAGGCCTCGGCGATGCGGTTTCGACGTTGAATATCACCGACGATTGAAGCGAGGTGTGAGCGCGGTGAAAAATCTCGTTTTCGGTCAGGCTGATTTTCGGTCGCCTGCTGTTGGGGGATGAAGCGTCAGCCCGTTATCCAAAGAAACCATGAGATGATTGGTGATGTACTGTGCCCTCACGTGGTGAGCACCGGGACGGCAAGTATGCGTCTTTGATTGGCTGGTGACACAGCTCGTTTTTTACGGCGAGATTTGGGCCTGTAGCGAGATTAATCGTCTTGCCACTGCAGGATGGGCCGTTCTTCTTCGTCGGGAGAGGGAGTGAAACCCATTTTCCAGTTGTCGGAAAATTTCCAACCGGAATCTTCGTTCCAGAAACTCTCGTCGGCGAATTCAATGGTGGTCAGACTCTCGCCGGCCGCGCTACTCGATATGTCGGAGCTTTCGCTATCCCAGTAGCCTTCGGTGATGGCTTCCGGGTCGTCAACTGCACCGATGAGGCCACCTGCGTCTCCGTTGCTGACCTGAATCGGTCCCGCGGAATAGCAGGCTTGAACGAAGCTCTGATCCTGGACTTCTCCTACCAGGCCACCAAATGAATCTCCCTCCTTCGATGTAGATTTGTCTCTGACTACGCCGACAGCGTAGCAGTCGGAGATGTGGCTATCACCGACGGTAGTTAAATGACCGTGAGTTCCGATCAATCCCCCGACCGCGCTCTGTCCCTGGGCCATCCCGGTGGCGTAGCTGGTCGTTATGGTGCCGTAATTCTCTCCCACCAATCCCCCGACCGAGCTCTGTCCCTCGACCGCCCCGGTGGCGTAGCTGGTCGTGATGGAGTTGTAGTTCTCTCCCACCAGTCCCCCGAGGGAGGAGTCTACGCCGGAGGGGTCTACGCCATTGACGTCGCTGCTGGAATGGGAAGCGGTGATATAACTATTGTCCTCATTTAGGCCGACCAGCCCGCCGACCAGACCCAATCCATTCACCGTACCGTCGCTCGACGAGGACTCGATGGTGGCGTTATCCCCGTCCGAAGCAAACTGCCGTCCCACCAGGCCCCCGACCGCGTAGTCTCCAGTGACCGTAGCGTTCACAGTGGAATTGGCGATGGTGCCTCTGTTTTCGCCGACCAGTCCACCGACGTGATCGGCCGAGGTATCGATATCGCCTTGGACGTGACAATGGTCGATGGTGCCTCTGTTTTCGCCGACCAGTCCACCTACATTTTTGGAGCCATGGACTTGTACTACGTCGATGGTCAGGTCGGTGACCGATCCATCGACGTCGATCACTCCGAAGAGACCGGCATCTGATTGAGGGGCAGCACTACTTCCGATCGTCGCGCTGCTGATCGTACGACCGTTGCCGTTGAACGTACCCTCAAAGGGCGCATTTCTACTCCCAATTATATTGATGATATCAGTTCCCATATCGATATCATTGGCCACGAAAAAGTCAGCCTTCACGTAGTTCGAATCACCACTAATGGCGTTGAGGTGGTCGGCGGTGCAGATTGTGTAGGGATTATCCGGTGAGCCGTTGCCGCCTCCGAAGGGCTCGTCGCCGGGTTCGCAGGAGAAGAGGCAGACGCTGTCTTCGCAGACTTGATTGGAATCACATTCTGCGTCGTTATCGACGCATTGAGTTGCGTCACAGACCTGACAGCCATCGCATCCGCCGCATTCCACGGTTTCCTCGCAGTTGTCTTCAACGGTGCCACATTCGACGCCTGCGTCGGAGCAAACCTCCTCATCGGTGCGCGAATCCTCGCAGACGCACATATTGCTATCTACGTCACAGGATTCGTTGGAGGCGCACTGCTCAGGCTCGAAACACTGCACGCATTCCTCTTCGAAACATACCGACGTGGGGGCCTCGCAATCGAAGGAGCACTCACCATCACTCTGGCAGGTGTAGCAGTCACCGCAGTCATGAAACTCAGTGGTACAGGTATCGTTATGACAGCTCTGGCAGCCATCACATTGGTTATCATCGCTACAAAAGACGTCTTCGAGGCACTGATTGTCGTCGCAAATTTGGTCGTTTTCGCAATGGTTGTCGTCGGTGCACTCGACGCAGAGGTTTTGATCGGTATCACAATATTGATCGTCGCATTCGCCGCACTCCGCATCGTCACAGGCATTGGAGGAGCTTCCACATTCCAGTCCTTCACAGGGATCATTGCAGATACATTCATTGTCGACGCAGGACTCATCGACGCCGCAGTGACTCGTGATGGTGCATTCGACACACATGTCTTCGATGCAGTGAGGAGTGGGTTCGTCACAGAGTGAAATACAATTGCCCTCGCTGTTACAGAGCTCGCAGTCGCCGCAGGTATTGACCTCCGTACTGCACGTCCCACCCTGACATGTCTGGCACGCCGGACATTGGTCATCGTTGCTACAATCGATATCTGCGATGCATTGGTTGGCATCGCAGATTTGGCCATCGTCGCATTCGCCACACTCCGCATTATCGCTGCAGGCATTGGATTTGCTGCCGCATTCGATCCCGTCACATGGGTCGTCGCAGACACATTCATTGTCGACGCAGGACTCATCGGTGCCGCAGTGATCTGCGGTGGTGCATTCGACACATTGGTCCTCGATGCACTGAGGAGTGGCTTCGTCACAGTTGTCGACGCATTCATTGCCGATACAGGATTGGCAATCACCGCAATCTGCTGTGTCGTTGCATTCGACGCACTCATCCTCGTCGCTGCACAAGGGGAGTTCGCCGGAGCAGTCGCTGTGATCGCCGCATTCGATACAGTCGCCATCGGCGCAGATCGGTGTTGCGGCGTCGCACGGAGAGTCGCAAGTGCCGCAGTGTTGGGGATGGTGGTTGAGATCGACGCAGTTTCCATCGCAGTTTGAACGGTCCTCGTCGCATTCTACCGTGCAGCTTCCGTCGTCGCAGACCTCGTCATTGTCGCAGGCAAGCTCGTCGTCACATCCGCCGCAAAAGGACGGGTCGCTGTCAAAATCAATACAAAGCCCGTCGCATTCATCGAACCCGTCGTCGCAGTCGATCTCGCAGTCTCCTGCCACACAGATCGGCGAGCCAAAATCCGGATCGTCACAGACCACACCACATGCCCCACAGTGCTCGACATTCTCATCCGTGTCGACGCATTGATCGTCACACAGGGTGCCGCCGTCGCTACAATCGGTGTCGCCGTGATCGGTGTCGCCGTGCTCAGTATCGCCGTGCTCAGTATCACCGTGCTCAGTATCGCCGTGCTCAGTATCGCCGTGCTCAGTATTGCTATGATCGGCGTCTAGGCCGGCATCGCTGGAAAATTCGAATTCGTCGAGATCGTCGAAGAGGCCTGAACACCCACCAGAAAACACCAGGACCGCAATAACGACGATAAGGGAGAAACTGTGGCGAGTATCCATGGACAAATCCAAACGGCGCAATGGGCGAGGGTTTCACCTGTGTCGGTATCAGTTCACTGACGGGCGACTCTGTAATTTGAAGTGATGACACATGAGCTTCGGGGTCTGACAGCGGGAGTTACTCAAATGATTGAAGCGACTATATAGTGCGACTGACAAAAACTGCAATTGGCAGGGGGGGATCGGCGGTCATCGGTTGAGTTTACCTACGCCAACCACTGGTGCTCCATCAAAGCCCGTGATCTTCTCACTCGGTGGGGGAGGTGGTGAACGCGCCGTACAGCGTTCGTCGGAGGGGGCAGCGGGCAAGCGTTGTGCTTCCAGTGCCCCCTTCACCACTCGCTTCGCTCTCGTCGCTCGTGCTCGTAGCTCGTGCTCGTCGCTCGTGCTCGTGCTCGTGCTCGTGCTCGTCGCTCGTGCTCCCCAAGTTGATCACTTTTTCACACCAAACAGTAGCAAGTGCTGGAAGTTAAACGGTTTTTTTAGAAATTTATGTAGTGTCAACTTTTTTACTTTGTCCGTTGTATAAG
>SKPJ01000483.1 GCA_007119595.1 Myxococcales bacterium | reverse complement strand
TGTCGAGCTTCGATGAGTTGTGCGCCACCGGGCTGTATAGTTACTCGGTCTTCGAAGACAAGGATGCCTGTTTGAGGCGCGGCGATCAGTCCGAGCGCCGGCTTCAGGACAATATCGAGAGCGGTCTGGCAACCTATCGCGAAAACCGAAGATATGTGGAAGACGTCCTCGATACCTACGATCTGGATGCCCTGGTCTATCCCGTGGATCGACAGGGGACGGCCAGAGTGCGGCGCGTCGATTCGGTGTGCTGGTTTGCTTCGGTCACTGGATTGCCCACGGTGGTCGTTCCCACCGGCGAGTCGAACGCCGGGCTACCGATCGGGATGTCCTTTACGGGGCGGATGTTTGACGATGCGATGTTGCTGGAAATGGCCTACGCCTACGAACAGGCCACTCATCATCGCCGGGCTCCACAGATGGCCACGTTGGAGGGAGCACCGCCTCTGGATATCGAGGCCTTCAATCCGTTGCACTACCAGATCGCTGTGGAGGCGTTTGAGCAGGTGCTTCGAGATCACTCCAAATTCGATCTCACGGCCTCTGTATTTGCCGACATCGCTGAAGGTGTGCTCCAGGACGAGGGACTCGAGCTCTTGTTGGAGTAGGGGATTGAGAAGTTTTGCACCCATCAATAAAACAGATGCAGTTGCACCGCATATTGGGCCATCGTCCAGTCGTCGGTGTCGGTGATCCGGTATTCGGGGCGCAATTTGAGATAGGGGACCGGATAAAATTGCAGCCCCGCCACGGCGGCCCGTCGCTGGATCGAGTCGTCGACGTCGCGAATCCGGGTAGTGGCCTGTTCAAGTCGCCCCTCGGCGACCAACCAGTCCGTGAATTCGACGCTCAAAATGCCCGCCGCGTTCAGTGCCCGCCGCTCCGTATCGGAGCCAAAGGATAGGTGAGCCAATTCAAACATCACCGAGCCCCGGTCGAGCCATCCCATCCCCACAAAGGTCTGGTCGGCGCGAAAGTGGTTGTCCACATCACCGTAGACCGATGCTCCGACCCAGCCGTAAAAGGTTTTGTCGGGACCGAAATCAAAGCGGGGAAAATAGGAGGCCCGGGCCAGGTAGGCGGCCGCCGTGGTGGCCTCTGAGATCTCGGGATTGCCCACGGCATCGGCCAATCGATCGGGCTGAAATGCCCCGGCGTCCAGGCGAAGCCAGTGCCGCGGCTGATAGGATGCCTCCACGCCGACTTCGGCGTAATTCGGGGGAATCACCGTGGGACGGGGTCGAGAGGCGTCGGCGTGGGTCAACATGGTGTGATCGTCGTGGCGCATGCCGATCGACGGCCGAAATAATCCGGCCCGAAAGGTCGGCACCCTCGGCGATGGGTCCCAGGTGAGGTGGCCCTGGGCACAGGTCTGTCCGGCGTAGACGGTGGAGCACCACTCGCCGCTACTGGGGCCTGCGGCATAGGAGCCATGCAGCGTCAGATCGTCGTGGGGCATAATGGCGATATAGGGCTGAAGCTGCATCGGGATGATCTCCCGATCCGGTGTGATGGTAACCGTTTCTCCGTCATCATCGACGGTCTCTCGCGGTATGCCCAGTCTGGCCATCTGGATGCGGGCGTCGCCGCCGACGGCCATCCAATCCAACACCCGGTTGGTGGAGCGATCGGATAGAACGCTCAGCCCCGTTTGCTCGTGGTCGATGGCCCCCGTTAATTGGGCGGTGCCCCAACCGATCTCGGAGCGCAATCCCCCACCGTCGGAGTTGAAGTGACAGGTCGTGCACGGCGCTCCCGATGTGGCCGACATGCGCGGCAGCGACGTCGCCTCCGGAAGCCATGCCAGACCAACGAGCAACAACGTAGATATGGCGAACAAGACCCTCATACTGCGCATTCGGGACTCCTGATACTACGAGCCAAAAAACTGGGAAAAAGTGTAAGCCGTGGATGGATCAATTGAGGACGTAGCCCTCGCCGGTGTCGGGATCAAATTGCACCGGGAAAACCCGAATCGGTTCGTCGAAACTAGAGTCCGTCGGCGGGGCTTCGATGAGGTCTCCATCGCGATTGAATGTCGAACCGTGCCACTGGCATACGATGGCCTCTTTGTCCTGATCCCATTTGGCCGGTTGGGTATTGTTGCCGCAGGCACCCATCGGTAGACCCTGGTGGGGGCAGACCTGTTCGAAGGCCACGATCTCGTCGTCGCTGGCTCGCACCAGGATCACCTCCTGGGAGCCGTGATCGAAACAGGCCTGGTTGCCCACCTCGGAGAGCGCTTCCAGCTCCGGATCATCGAGTGAAAACGGCGTCCCATCGACCGGTACTGTATCGGTATCGCCGCCGGTGTCGCCGTTGGTGCCATGGCCGGCGTCCTGGTCGTTTCCCGAGCTTTGATTCGTGGTGCTGGCCTCGTCGTCATCGTCTTTGATCTCGACGAATTCGCAGGAGGCGACCAGGGGGCAGACCGAAACGGCGGCGAGCGCCTTCAGCGCTGCGCGCCGGGAGAGAAGTTGCGGATCCTCATCTGTACTGCTCATTTCAACTCTGTCCTTTCGTTTCATCGTCTCCGTCGACTTCATCGTCTCCGTCAACTTCGTCGTCTCTTTTCTTGAAGTGGGCGACCGCGAACAAGGCGAGCCCCAAAAAGGCGAAGCCCCCCGAAAGAGGAGCGGCGGCGTCGTAGCCCTTGTCCGGGAGCAGGCCGAACTGAAATTGTTCGACCATCTCCTCGCGCTCGATTTGGTCACCGAATTCGTCTTCCACGACGACTGTGGTGGCGACCTCGTATTGAGTGACCATCTTAGCACCACTTATGGCCCAGAAAGCCATGATGGCCACCGCTGCGGCCAACAGCACACCGCCAGAGATTCTCAAAAACAACGGACTGGTCAACTTCGTCATATTCTTCACTCCCAATTGGCGTAAATCAGACCCTCGACTTCGATCACCTTGCCCACCTCGGTACCCACCACACCGTCGGCGCCCCGAACATTGTGATCGGCGAGGCGAAACTCCAATGTGGGGCGGATACGAGCCACTTTTCGTTCCGGAAGAATGGCGATCTCCACGGAGGCCTTATTGGGATGCTCCACACCGTTGAGTTCCACCGTTCCAACGGCGGTCGCCCGGTAGTCGGTCCGGTTTTCGGAGCGCGCAACTCGGACGTCTTCCAAACCGGTGACGGTAAACCGAACGTCCGGATTTTCCGATGCGTTGAGCCAGTCTTCTTCGGTCAGGTGACGGTCGCGCAGACTGTTGCCGGTGCGCATGGAGTTGACTGGAAAGGACAACTCGGCGGTGGTCTGCGATGTGCGGGCGTTATTCCATTTGATGGTACCCGTGACCTCTTCGGAGGTGCCGACGATCTTCTCTGCCGGAGCTTCACTGGTAAAGCTGATCGATGAGCGCTCCTCATCGACTGTCCACTCCACGACCGAGTCTTCAGCGGTGACATTGGAAGCTGCAATGAGCAGGGCTGTGGCGGAAATGAAGGCGAATAAATACATGAGTTTGGACTTATTCATCGGTCTACTCCTAACAACAGGCGGAGGATATGAAGAGAGTCTATGGGACGAAAAAAAAGCGTACAATATTCAGCAGGCAAATCCCACCAAGTGTACTTAGAATTGATGTCATCGAGCCACGGACGGTTTCAACGCGTTCCATTCACCGAGAAGCTCTGAGATGATGGAGATCGCCTTTGCGAGCTGTGGATCGCCGTTTGCGGGTGTTACTTGCGGGGGAAAATCGACCTCGATATCGGGTTCGGCGCCGTGGTTTTCCAGACCGAATTCGATATCTTCGAACCAGGAGGCGTGCTCTGGCTGAGTGGTGATGCTGCCATCGGCGAGCTTGTGACTGGGAGAAATACCGATCGTGCCGCCCCAGGTTCGTTTCCCGATCAAAGGACCGAGCTGCATGGCTTTAAAACAGTGGCTAAAGATATCGCCATCGCTTCCGGCCTCCGGGCTGGTCAAGGCCACCAGGGGGCCGTCCATGGCGTGGGAGGGATAGGTACTGTTTTTTGAGCGGTGACGGGAGACCCGTTTGCCGATCGGTCGTCGGGCCAATACCTCGAGAATGAGTTGGCTGACGAAGCCCCCACCGTTGAAGCGGACGTCGACCACCAGGCCGTCGCGGTCGTGCTCGCGCAGATATTGGCGGTGAAATTCGGCGTAACCGTCGAGTCCCATATTGGGGATGTGGACATAGCCGATGCGACCCTCCGTGGCCTCGTGGACGGTGCGGCGGTTGTCTTCGACCCAATCCCGATAGCGAAGTTTCGTTTCGCCGGATAATGCCTTGACGGTCACTGAACGGGGCGCATGGCTTCCATCTCCATCTGCGACGAGCAGCTCCACGTTGCGATTGGCTTTGTTGAGCAGGTATTTTCCCACAGGCGTCGACGGCTCGACTCTCTCGCCGTCGATGGCGAGGATGACATCGCCTTTTTTTAGTGCGACGCCCGGGCGCAGAAGAGGAGAGCAGCGTGTTTGCTCCCAGGGGTCGCCGCGCACGATCCGTTCAATGCGAAGTCCTCCGTCGAAGCGCTCCTTGGGTTGGTTGAGGCACCACGAGGCATCCCACCGAAAATCAGCTCCCAGCAGACCCGGTTGATATTGGGGTGGGGTTTCGTAATCACCGCCGATTTCGTAGGCGTGACTGGTGCCCAATTCACCCTGCATCGCCCACACGAGATCGGAAAACTCGCTTCGCGCCGACAGCCGGGGAAGAAGTATTTTGTAGCGCTCCCAGATGGCGTCCCAGTCGCTGCCGCTCATGTCGTCACGCCAGAATTGGTCGCGCATCAGTCGCCAGGCTTCGCGCAGCATCTGGCACCACTCCGCGCGGGGATTTACACAGGGCGTGACCCGACCAAGGTCGACGAATCCGGAGTCGCGGCCCGGCTTTTCGGTGCTGTCTTTTGGTTTCTTCCCGGTGGCACGAACGATGCGGAGTTTCTCGTCTTGTTTGATGGCCAGGGTATTTGCCGAGCGGTTGATGGAAAATGACGAGACCTTTTTGGCGAAGGTTTCCTTTTTTTGCCTGCCCAGATCGTAATACTGCAGGGCAGCCCGACGGGTGGCGTTTAATCCGTAGTCTTTGGGGGGAGCCATGAGGGTCCAAAAGACCCGGTTTTTCGTGGCCTCGATCTGCGTGTATCGCCCCTCGTCGACCGGAAAGACCTGGATGCGGTCTTGCATGTGATCGACGTCGATCTCGATGGGGTTTTGTGGACTCCAGGCCCGGTCGCCATCGCTATCCCCATCGCCGTTATCTCCATTGCTCGATCCCGATTCGTCGAGAGGGCGCGGCGATTGGAAAAAGGGCGAATCCACCTCGTCGCGCAGGGTTACGACGCAGGGTTTGACGCCGTTGGGCATACTTACTCGGAAGTACAGTTCTTCGACGATCGGGTCGAAGTGGCGATAGGACAGAAAATACAGATAACGACCCTCGGGATCGAAGCAGGGCTCAAAATCGGAGAAATTACCGCTGGTGATAGTAGTGGGGCGACGGTCTTGGACGTCCACAATCTTGATGACCGATGTGGAAATGGTTTCGTGCAAACCGTAGGCCACATGCCGGCTGTCGGGCGCCCAATCAATTCCCTTGATGGGTAGCGCCGGACTTTCGTCGAGGATGGTGCATGTGGCGCCTTCCACATCGAGGTGGAGCAATTGGTATCGGTGGTTGGTGAAGATGGCCTGGTCGCCCGAGGGAGAGATCTCGACGTCCAGTGGTCGCCCAATATCAATATCGCCGAGCTCCAATATCTGCGATGAATGCTCGTTTTTGGTGTCATGGATCTCGAAGTGTTCCTCTCCTCCGTCATCGGAGACCACGAGGATTCGGTCGCCGTCGCCGAGGTAGCGCGGTAGGCGATAGCGCACGCCGTGTCGGCGGCCGATCTGGCGCACCGCTCCCTCCCAGTTGCCAAATACGAAGGACTTCCCCCGGGCATCGATGGTCAGGGAATGACCCTCGGGGTGCAGGGAATAGTCGCCGAGATAGTCGGAGGCGTCGACGAATTTGGGTTTCAATTGTGGTTTGGAGGAGGGGTATTGAACGTCGATGCGATGGACCGAATCGTCGGCGGTGTCCAGATGATAGAGATCGCCGGCATGGGTGTAGACGATGTCGGCGCCGTCGCAGGAGGCATAGCGTACGTAGTGACCTTCGTGGTCGGTATGGCGTTGAAGGTTCTCTCCGGTGGGGGTACAGGAATGGATATTTGCCGAGCCCTTTTCGTCGGTGATGAAGTAGATGCGCTCGCCGATCCACATCGGTCTGTAGATCCCGGCGGTGATCTCGGGGAGCAGGCGCTCCCAATTCCCATTGGCATCGACGTCGATCCACAGATGGCCGGCCGTTCCTCCGCGGTAGCCCTTCCATCGCGCCAGGTCGTTGGAGTAGCGGGCTACCACGGCACCGGGACCATTCGGCTCATAGTCCAGTTGATGGCCGTCACCAATACTCATCTTTTCCATCTCGCCACCGGTGAGCGGGACTCGATAGAGGGCGACTTTTCGGCGAAACGGCTCGCGGCGATTGGAGCAGATGATGACCGCCGAGCCGTCGCGGCTCCATCCGGCCACATCGGCGCGCATCGCCCCGCTGAAGGTCAGTTGCTCCACCGGGCCTCCATCGATGGGCATCACGAATACCTCGGGGCACCCCTGTTCGGTGCTGGTGTAGGCGACCCATTGGCCATCCGGGGATACGGCCGGGCAACTGATCTGACCTTTATCCGCGGTCAGTCGTCGCGCCGTCCCCCCTCGGAGCCCAACGCTCCACAAATCGTCCTCGCTGACGAAGAGTACTTCGTCTTCGCAGAGAGTCGAATAGCGAAAGTATCCACCCTGGCTGGAAGCAATGTCGTGCAGGTCGTACAACTGTGGTCGTGACATGATAAAATCCTTCGTCAGTGAATATCGCAAGCCAGACCGGCGTCCATTGACTGGTATGGGCGGAAAGCTCAGAGATAACTCAACCATACGAACAGTTCAATATACTGTCCGGTCTTGTGTTTTCCGATGTTCTCACTACTATCCTGAGCCATTGTGGTACAAATGGACCAATTTGGAATGGTCGCACCGTAAATTCTCGACTCGTTCGACAGGAGTAGGCATGGTTCGCAAACAGATCATTGCGTTGTTTATTATCGTGGGGGTTAGCCTTTTTGCGCTTTCTTCGGCCGTGGCCGGTGATTGGGAACACGTCGGCGAGACCGATGGGGTCGATGTTCACAGCAAAGAAGTGCCGGACTCCGATCTCTTCGCCTTCCGAGGTGAGATGACCGCCAATGTACATATTGGCAAGATCATTACGGTCTACACCAACCCCAATCAACGCCCGCACTGGGTACACGACTTCGGCGACTCCGAAACTCTCGACATCACGCGGGATTCGGAACGCTACTGGATCAAATTCGATCTGTCCTGGCCGGCCACCGATCGGGACTTTGTGTTTCAGGGGGACTACGATTTTGATGAGGACAACCGGAAATTCACGGCGCGCATTCGCTCGGTTCAAGACGAGCGAAAGCCCGAAGACGACTGCTGTGTGCGCGCCGAAGGAGAAACCACATATACCTTTGAGGCCATCCCGGGCCAGGAGATGACGCGGATCGTGGTGGAGTCGCAAACCGATCCCAAGGGACGGCTGCCCGGTCGGTTGGTGCGCCGAACACAGCGCGATTGGCCGGTGGTAACATTGACCAATTTGGTCGAACGGGCATCGGCATCCAACATCGATATCGACCCTCGAGTCAGCGATTGGCACGACGTCGACGAGTGATTTCGAGGCCTGAGCATATGGGCTGTTATGTATTGGCCGGAGGGCGTTCGCGCCGCCTCGGCCAGGATAAAGCCCGCGCCATGATCGGTGAAAAGACGACCGTGTTGGAGGCCGTGCTTCGGCCTCTGGACGGCGTCTTTTCGTCGTTTACGGTGGTCGCCGAAAGTGCCGGTAAATTCGACGATCTAGGCCTTCGCACCATCGCCGACGACCGACCGGGGCTGGGCCCGCTGGGTGGTATTTTGCGGGCAGTAAAAGATGCTTCGCAGGGCTACTTCTTCGTGGTCAGTTGTGATCGGATCGGTCTACAAGCTCGGTGGGTCGAGCGATTGAGCTCCCGGTTGTCGAGTCGGCCGCCTGCGATTTGCTTTTGCTCCGGTGGGCAGATCGAGCCCTTGTTTGGATTTTATCACACCGACATCCGGGCCCAATTGAAGTCCTGCTTGAATCACCAGACACGGGCGGTGTGGCGTTTTCTCGACGAGATCGATGCGAGCACCATCGAGGCGCCACCCGGCTGGAATCAGACCTTTTCGGTCAATACGCCGAAGCAATTGATACGTGCCCGGCGCTGGTTTAAAGATCCAGATCTTCAGGGACCATGACATCTGTGATTTGACGTTCTGTGATTTGACTTCCCGAAACTGTGTTTAACCTCTGTCGCACCTCGACACCGACGATGAAGTACACGCAAGGGGGGGTCGACGAGCTGAATTTTTGATGAGTTAGGCAAAGGGCGGCGCGCAATATGTCGCCTTTGCGAAGTCCTCACATCACAGACGACGATGCGCTGTTGCAGCGTATGATTGCAATTTTTTGATGCCAATTCTCATGAGGAGATGACCACTATGTCCCGAGCTCAAAGCCTTTCTGTACCGACGGGCGTGTCCGTAAAGGGTGATGTCGCCACTGGATACGAAACCATTTTGACCGCTGACGCCATCGATTTTATCGCCGCGTTGCACCGCGAATTTTCCGGACGTCGCCGAACCCTGATGGAGCGACGGCGCAAAAAGCAACAGGCCATCGATGCCGGGGCAAAACTGTCGTTTCCCGACGAAACGGAGAAGATCCGTAGCCAGGACTGGCAAGTCGCTCCAGTACCCGATGATCTGCAGCGCCGCAACGTCGAGATCACAGGACCGGTCAGTCGCAAGATGATCATCAATGCCCTCAATTCCGACGCTGACGTCTTCATGGCCGATTTCGAGGATGCCAATACGCCGAGTTGGCCCAATATCATCGAGGGGCAGATTCACCTGCGCGATGCCGTGTGTCGTGAGATCGATTTTTATGACGAGTCTCGTGGAAAGTCCTACGAACTGGGTGCCGACCCGGCGACGTTGATGGTTCGGCCCCGGGGATGGCATCTCGACGAACGTCATATCACCGTCGATGGCGAGCCGGTGTCGGGATCGCTGGTCGATTTTGGATTGTATTTCTTTCACAACGCCAAGGAGTTGATGGCCCGAAATTCGGGGCCCTATTTCTATCTCCCCAAGTTGGAGAGCTATCGAGAAGCCCGGCTGTGGAATGATGTCTTCGAATACGCCCAGGATCACCTCCAGATTCCCAGGGGTACCATCAAAGCCACGGTGTTGTTGGAGACCATTCACGCCGCCTTTGAAATGGACGAGATCCTATACGAATTGCGCGAGCATAGTGCCGGGCTCAACGCCGGTCGATGGGACTATATCTTCAGCGCCATCAAGACCTTTCGAAACCGACAAATGCCGGTGTTTCCGGGTCGCTCTCAGGTGACGATGAACGTTCCCTTTATGCGGGCCTATACGGAGCGGATGGTACAGACCTGCCATCGAAGAAATGCCCATGCCATCGGGGGAATGGCGGCCTTTATTCCCTCCGGTGACGCCAGGGTTAACGAAACGGCCTTCAAGGAGGTCGAACGGGATAAGCAACGGGAATCGTCCGATGGCTTTGACGGCACATGGGTGGCTCACCCGGCCCTGGTGGAGGTGGCGAGAAAACCGTTTGACGCGGTGCTGGAGGGCGAGCCTCACCAAAAACATCGAAAGCGTGAAGATGTCGATATCTCTGCTCGAGAGTTGGTCGATTTCACAATCGCCGACGGTCGCATCACGGAGGATGGGATGCGCACCAACATCAATGTCGGGATCCAGTATATCGAGTCCTGGTTGTCCGGAGTGGGCGCGGCGGCAATTTTCAACCTCATGGAGGATGCGGCCACCGCCGAGATCAGCCGATCGCAGGTATGGCAGTGGTTGCACCGCGACGACGCCAAACTCGACGATGGACGCCCCATCGATCACGAGCTGTACACCGAATTGGTCGAGGAGGAGATGCGAGCCATACGCGCTCTGGTCGGGCAAGACCGATTTGAAAAGGGGCGCTATGGCGATGCGCGCCGGATCTTTGATCGGGTGGCCACCGACGATGATTTCGCCGAATTCTTCACCCTCGTGGCCTACGACGAACTGGAGTAAGAGGCGATCGGGGGGTAACGGGAGACAACTGAATCGATGGAGCCGCGACGAATTTTGGCGGTCCGCCTCATGCATTGGAGGCGGCGGCTCCCTTGCTGCGAATCACAGGACTTAATCGCAGTCAGAGAATAGCTCGTGTCCAATGGAGACCGCCATGTCGAATGCGTTTTATGATGCCTACCGAGACGAAGAATCACTTCAACAACACTGGGACTCTCACCGGCGATGGGAAGGGATTCGCCGGCCCTACCAGCCCTCGCGTGTGATAAAATTGAGGGGATCGATGCCCGTGGCCCACACATGGGCCCGGGAAGGGGCCAAAAACCTATGGAAACAATTTGAAGATGGTCCATTCGTACACTGTCTCAGTGCATTGACCGGCAGTCAGGCCATTCAGCAGGTACAGGCCGGATTGGAGGCCATTTACGTCAGCGGGTGGCAGGTGGCCGCCGACGCCAACCGGGGCGGATCGGTATATCCCGATCAGAGTTTGTACACCGTCGACTCGGTTCCCCATCTCGTGGAGCGGATCAACCGCGCGCTGACCCGGGCCGATCAGATCGCCCATCTCGAAAAACGAGCCGACGCGCATTCCTACTTCGCACCGATTATCGCCGATGCAGAAGCCGGTTTTGGAGGCAATCTAAATGCCTTCGAGTTGATGAAGTCGATGATCGAATCCGGGGCGGCGGCGGTGCATTTCGAAGACCAGCTATCGTCGGCCAAAAAGTGTGGCCATATGGGGGGCAAGGTGTTGGTCCCCACCGGTGAGTTCATCAACAAGTTGGTCGCCGCCCGACTTGCGGCAGATGTGATGGGTGTTCCGTCGTTGATCGTAGCCCGCACCGATGCCGACGCCGCCAAGTTACTGACCAGCGATCATGATCCGGTGGATCAATCATTTGTCGTCGATCGCCAACAGACATCCGAGGGGTTTTTCCACATCGAAGGCGGAATGGACTATGCGATCGAGCGGGCCCTGGCGTATGCGCCATATGCCGACCTGCTGTGGTGTGAAACGTCGAAACCGGACATCGACGATGCCCGGCGATTTGCGGCGGCGATTCACGACAGATATCCCGACAAATGGTTGGCCTATAATTGTTCGCCTTCCTTCAATTGGGGCGAACATCTCGATGACGATGAGATCGCACATTTTCAGAGGCGACTCGGCGAGATGGGCTACGTACTACAATTCGTCACCCTCTCCGGCTGGCATGCTCTCAACACATCGATGTTCGAGTTGGCTCGCGACTACCGAGACGAGGGGATGACGGCCTATGCCAGGTTGCAAAAACGGGAGTTCGATCTGGCCGAACGCGACGATTACCGGGCCATTCGCCATCAGGCATTTGTGGGCGCCGGCTACTTCGACGAGGTTCAGCTCACGATCACCGGTGGTGAATCGGAAACGGTGGCCATGCGTGGTTCCACGGAGGAGGAGCAGTTTTAGAAGCGGTCAAAAGAGTCTCTTATCGAGCGCCCTGTGCGTTAGCGAGTTCCCATCCGGAAATGCCCTTGGGGTGCTCGGTCCGACTCTTTTGACAGCTTCTTAGCCCTGTTCAGCAGCAAGAGTGTAGGATCAGTGGTGGCTGGCAGCGCGTGAGAGACTGGAGATGAAGTGAAAGATAAAGATTAGATGATTACTCGCTGGCCTGGGGGACGGGTCCTTCCATGTCCTCCGGAGTTGCCGGCGGGCGTGGAGGGCCCCACATCGACTTCGCATCGCGAGGTTTCCCGCACGCTGCTAGATTGACAATGATAAGAGGGGCAAATTAGTTTGCCTTCCGTAAGTACTACGCCGTGAGCAGAAGTTGAGTGAAGCGTCTGCGCGCCGAGAGCACGTCGAAGCGGCGTTGCGGCTCGCTCGACGATGCTACATCGCATCGCCTCGTCGCCGCGCCTTGTCCGAC
>SKPJ01000129.1 GCA_007119595.1 Myxococcales bacterium | reverse complement strand
CGCAGTTCCCGAGCCGTGAAAATCGGTATAAACCACCCGCCCGGCCTCACGCAAAAGAGCGGGAAGTGACTCCCCGAAGGAGGCGTAATATTCCTCGAAAATGGGCTTCAACGATTCCAGATAATTCAGATTGGCGCTGCGAAAATACATCTGAATTGAGCGCGGGCCGTCGGGGCCGGGAATCGCCATATAGCCGGTGAGCAAATAGTCCTGCACCCAGGGATCGAAGAGATCGAGAAGTTGAAGCCCGTCGGGGACGCCGGCGGCATCCGTGGCCGCTTGAAGATCGCTGATAAACTCGGCATTTCGCTCCCCGAGATCGGCGGCGTAGACGATTCGCGCGCCCTCCATATGATGGGGAAAAAGCACGGGCGCCAATTCCAGATGTGCCCGATCGATGACCATGGAATCGTCGGGATCATCGGAGTCGACAAAGCCAACCTCCAGGCTCAATTCGACGACTCCATCCCACTCGTCGCGATCATCGATCAGCGTCAGTCCCTCGATCGCGAATTCGGCTCCCTCTCGGAGCACGTCGCCATCGAGTTCGTCGCGGCCCGGTTCATAGCGAACGAATCCCTCCGGTCCATTTCCTCCGCCATTATTGATATACAGCCGCACCCGCTGTTGTGAGGCCTCGTCGACGTGCAAAATTCCGACCAGATGCTCGGCGACTTCGCCAGCGGGCTGGGTCTTGATTCGCGCCATATTATCGAGGTCGGAACCATTGACGACTTCATCGCGGCGAGCGTCGTAGCACTGCTCGAATTCCTCATCCAACGTCAGCGATGCACATTGTCCATCGTCGTCATCGAGGTTGGCCATAAACAATGCCCCGTATCCCTGCTCCGGCTCATAGCGATGGTTCATGTCGTCGGGATCGGCAAAATCGATCTCTCCACTTCGACTGGCGTCGACGCCGAGGTGAATGGGGTCGATATCCTCGATCGTTGTGGGCTCATAGCTGATCTGTGCCCGGTCTTGCATCACACGGGAGATCTCGCCGACCTCGATCTCCCAACTCAACTCGACGACACCGTCCCATTGCTCACCGAAATCGTCGGTATTCACACCCTCAATGGCGAATTCGACTCCCCGATGAAGGGCAAAATGTCCGACTTTATCCTCGCCCGGTTCGTAGGGAACAAAGGAGTCCGATCTGTCGCCCCCACCTTCGTTGATATACAGCCGAACCCGCCCCCGTGCGTCATCGTCGATATCGAGAATACCGACGGTTGTTTCGTGGACGGCCCCGGTGGGCATGGTCTCGATACGAGCCATGTCATCGAAGTCGACATCATCTTCGAAATAACTCCAAAACAGAGCTCCGAAGCCCTCCTCCGGCTCCAAGCGATGATCCATGTCGTCGGGATCGTCGAAGTCGATCAACCCGTTGCGGCTGGCGTCGACGCCGAGTACCGCCGATGGACTCGAGGTGTAGTATTGACCGTCTTCACCACCAATGAAGATCGGGTCGTCGTAGTCCACATCGTCGATATCGCCTCGACACCCGCTAAGTGCGATGACCGCGATGGCGAGTGGTACACATCCAATCAATCTTTTCACAATTTCTCCGGCTATTTTGCCAAGAGCCAATTTTCACGATAGGCAAACGGTAATGGGCCCATAACGGCCTGTCAAAACCAATTAAACCTCGCGCATGTCCAGTACCAAAACCCTTCTTCGTCTCGGTCTCGAAACTCCGAGCGCCCACCGTCTGGCACCGGTCGACAATTTGCGTTTACATGGACGCCGATTATGGTGCTCGCCAGCATGGATAATATCGAACGAAGGCTCCTTTATGACCCATCCCTATCAGACCGAACCACTTCACCGGGCGTCATTTTTGGAGCGCCCCAATCGTTTTATCGTCTTTGCCGACCACGACGGCGAACGGCGCCGAACTTATGTGGCCAACCCCGGAAAATTAAATGAAATTTTACTGCCCGGGACTACGGAAGTTCTATTGGCTCACAAACCGCACACCAAGACCAAATGGGAGTCCGTGGGGGCGCGATGGGACGGCCGATGGGACGGCGACGTGGAGCGCGCCGTCTTCTTGAATACCGGTCGGGTCAACGACGTCGCCGAGGCCTACCTGTCGAGGGGATTGGTCCCGGGCCTTGAAGAGGCGACGGTGCTCAACCGCGAGGAGACCGTGGGAGAGTCGCGCTTTGATTTTTTGCTCGACACACCAGAGGGAGAACTTCTGTTGGAGGTCAAATCGGTCACATTGGTAGAGCGAGAGCTGGCACTCTTTCCCGACGCTCGCTCCGAACGGGCGACCAAACACGTCCAGGAGTTGACGGAGCTATCGCGCAAAGGAGTGAATACGGCCGTTTTGTTCATGGTTCAGGGCCGCGCCGAACGGCTCCTTCCCGATCTCCACAACGACTACGACTTCGCCTGTGCTCTGCGCGAGGCATCCAAACACCTACCGATCTACGCCATCTCCACCGCTCCCACTCTCGACGGCGAAGACCGCCTGTGCTTTCCCGCAAAACCGGAGCGTCTGACCGTCCCCTGGGATCGCCTCGACCCCATTCTCGATGATGCCGGCCTCTATCTGGCGGTGCTCGAACTAAAAACGGCGACCGCCGTCGAGATCGGCGCTTTGGGAACCTTCGATTTCAAACCCGGGTTTTATACCTATATCGGCTCCGCACAGGTCGGTCTCGCAAAGCGAATGCGCCGCCACAAACGCACACGAAAGCGTCTGCACTGGCATATCGACTATCTGCGCAACGCCGTCGACTCCGTGACCACCTTCGCCATTCGAGGTGCCACCGAGGAGTCGGCACTCGCCGACGACGTCGCCCGGCTCGGAAGGCGTTTCCCCAAGAATTTTGGCGCTACCGACTGCTCCGACGACGGTCATCTGATCTATACTCCCCACGATCCGGTGCCCACCCCCGAATTTCAACAACTGCTCACCGAGTGGCGCCATCGACGGGTTTTTGAGTAACCGCGGACTCCCCTCACGGGTGTGACCGGCGGTAATCGGTTGAGTTCACCAATGCCAACCTCTGGTGCTTCATCGAACCTCGTAATCTCCTCACCCGCTACCCCCTCACCACTCGCTTCGCTCGCGGAGCTCCCCCACGCCCACTCGATACGAATCGACGCATTCCCGCCGCTAATGCGGGTGATCCCGAAATTTCGAAGTACTTCAAGTATCGCTGTAGTTCGGGGCTGGCCGTAGAGTCGACGATCGGTGCGTCTCGGTCTCGGACTCGGTCTCGGGCTCGGGCTCGGGCTCGGGCTCGATCTCGGGCTCGGGCTCGATCTCGGGCTCGGGCTCGGGCTCGGGCTCGGGATCGGGCTCGG
>SKPJ01000329.1 GCA_007119595.1 Myxococcales bacterium | reverse complement strand
GGTTCCGGTATCCGGGGATTGACCGGTTCCGGGAATTGACCGGCTCCGGTTCCGGCATCCGGCAGCCGGGGACTGACCGGGTTCCGGGAATTGACCGGCTCCGGTTCCGGCAGCCGGGGATTGACCGGTTCCGGTTCCGGTATCCGGGGATTGACCGGTTCCGGGAATTGACCGGCTCCGGTTCCGGCATCCGGCAGCCGGGGACTGACCGGGTTCCGGGAATTGACCGGCAGCCGGGGACTGACCGGCTCCCGTTTAAACGAAAGATCGACAAATGAAAAACCGACCGAGATATGGGCATCGGCCCGTTATCTCGGTCGATTGCCTGTATCTCGGTCGGTTGGCTGGGTCGTTGGCTGTTGGCTCGGTTCGGGTGGGTCGATTGGTTCCGGCTTATCGTCCGGGGACCACCATATCGACCGCCTTTTGGACCCAGCCACGGCGGTGGACCATATTGATGGCGGCGTCGAGGACTTGCTCCATTCGCTGCGGTGTACGGGTCTCCAGGGCCGGAGGAATCGACTTCCATCCCCCGTCGACGGTTACGATTCGGCGCGACAGGGCGCGGAGGCGATCGGAGCCCACCGGATCGGGCGGGCCGTGAAAGGTAGCCTGGGTGGTCGGTGAGGAGGCCGGTACGTCACTGACCACCTCATTGATGCCCACCACCGATGCCTGGAGCCGAATGGATAGATTGCTGGCGACCTCTCGGTTTCCGGTGTAGATGGAAACCGCGCCATAACCACCGCCGTCACAGGTTCGGCGCACCGCTTCTGCGGGGGCCTGAATCCGGGCCATGGCGACCACCGGGCCCGGCGCGTCTTGCTGCCAGATTCCCATCGATTCATCGACTCCCGTGAGCACCGTGGGCTCGAAAAATGTGCCGCGACAGCGCGGTCGGGCGCGTCCTCCGGCGACCAGCCGGGCTCCGGCCTCCGATGCCTGGTTGACCAGCTCTTCCATGGAGTCCAATTCCTGGCGATCAAAGAGGGGGCCGATCTTCATGGCCTCCTCGCGGCCATTGCCACCTTGTTTCAAGGTGCCCACCTCTTCGACCACGGCGTCGACGAAGGGATCGAAGACCGACTCCTGAACGTAGATGCGCCGCAGGTTGCGCCGACGCCGTCCGCCGCCGCCGCAGGCAGCGCATACGGCGGCCCGGGCCGCTCGTTCGATGGGGGCGTCGTTCAACACGATCATCACGTCTCTGGTGGGCCAGCGTCCCAGCACGGGAATCATGCGCGTGGCCTGTCGCCGGGCGATACGCCGCGTCAGTTGCGGCGAGCCATAGGAGATGACGGCGTCGGCTCGATCCGCCAGGGTGTCGATCAGCTCTTCACCCCCGACCAGCCCCGTCCACAGGGCGTCGGCGATGCCGGTGGAGGTTGCGATATTGGTCAGCGATTGAACGACCAGCGGCGCCCGGTGATCGGCGACGACGATCACCGCATTGCCGGCGGCCAGGGCGGCCAATATGGGTGCAATGGTGGTCTGCAGGGGATCGTAGCCCGACGCCACCACCAGCACCACGCCACGGGGTTGCCACCGGGTTTCCATACGACGCCCCGGCGTCCACCGAGACCCCTCGACTTCGGGCTCCAACTGCTGGTCGGCCTCGCTCAAAATATCGGCCACCTCCTCGCAGGTCTTCCACAACTCCCAGCGCGCCTCCAGATCGTTTTTTCCAGTCTCGTCGACCAATAACTCCAACAACTCCTTTCGCCAGCCCAATAACTCGTGAAAGAGGTTGCGGCAGCGCTGGATGCGCTTTTTCAAGGGGCGTCTCTTCCAGGCTCGCTGGGCTTCTCGAGCGTGCTCCACGAATTCGGCGGCCGGAGCCGGGGGCGTCAGTTCGGCTTCGCCGACGATGGTCTGATTGGAGGGATTGACCGAGTGTAAACGCTGCTTTTGGTCCGGTGGGCTGTCCTGTTCTCGTGGTTGGCGGTGAATATTCGTTTCGTCCAGCGAAGGGGTGTGGGTTTGATGAGTTTTCATCGAGTTATTGTCTCCTCGAGTTCGGTGAAAAATGCAGATCGCCAACGGAACGTGCTCTTTGCATTGAAAGAACGCGTTCTCCTTCCCGACTGCGATACGACCCCAGGACGGCGATAAAGCGCCAATGAATTGTCTACTGATGGTTGTGCGAACGTCAGGCAGAATAAACGCCTCGCTCAAAAGTACAAGGCGAATCTCACGTCGATCCCTCATTGGGGACTTTGATGCGCGGGATCGTCACCAACAAAAACCGGGTGCCTGTAATTGACAATGGGAATAGCATTGTTGGGGGGCAGTCGAGGTACGAAAGACGCCGAGAAAGGATCTAAAAATGATGCGCTGCGTCATAACTCATGCATGACGGTTCCAAAGATGATACGGTGGTACAAGACCGTTTGCCGGGGATGGAGACGTCCAATGAATTCCAACCCAGAGATTCGGAATCATTGTTGTGGTTCGATCCTTGTAGGTAATTCAACCGCAGCGCAATCGATGGCAGGGCTATCTTGCCACCGGGCATCGATGCGTTCACATTCATATTTCGTCCTCTGAGTAGGGGCGTTGGTACCAGCACATCCGGGTATGCCGTGACCGCAGTATTTTCCTCTCCTCATTTTCCGCTCCATCGCCGCAGTGATGAACACGACGGGTGCGGTGTCGGATTTTTGGCCGACGCCGAAGGTCGGTTTCGCGACGATCTCTTGCCGCGAGCGATGGATGCCCTCGAAAACCTGATGCACCGGGGCGCCGTGGGGGCTGATACCCGCACCGGAGATGGCGCGGGAGTGCTCTTTTCACTTCCCCGGGCGTTTTTCGGCGGTATCGTCTCTGAATCGACGGGAAGAGACGTCGATGGACCGGTGGGGGTCGGAGTGTTCTTTTGGCCCCGCGACAATCCGGCGATGCGCAGACGGGGCCGCGCGCTGGTCACGGAGGTATTGAAACGCCGAGATTTGGATACCCATTGCTGGCGCACCGTGCCCATTCAACCGGCCGTATTGGGCGTCAAAGCCTCGAGTTCGCGACCCGAGATCGAACATCTGGTGGTCTCCTTTCCCCAGGGAACAACGGAGCTTGAGGCGGACCGGATCCTCTACGCCGCCCGCCGCGAATTCGAAGCTCTGGCTCGCCGAGAAGAGATCGAGGCCTACGTGGCGTCGATGTCCTGTCGAACCATCGTGTACAAGGGATTGGTCATGGCCGACGCTCTGGCCGATTTTTATCCCGATTTAAAGCGCGATTGGGCCGTTAATTTTGCGATTTTTCACCAGCGTTTTTCGACGAATACCTTTCCCTCCTGGTCATTGGCGCAACCCTTTCGCCGACTCGGTCACAACGGCGAGATCAACACCATCGTTGGAAACGCCAACAACACCGAGATGCGCGAAGAGGATCTGGCAAGCCCGATATGGGGCGACGACCTACAATTTATTCGTCCCGTTCTTCAGCGCGCGTACAGTGATTCGGCGGTGCTGGACAACGTCGTGGAGTTATTGGAGTTGTCGGGCCGTTCGATGACCCACGTCATGCCGATGTTGATCCCTCAAGCCTGGGAAAACAGCCCGTCGATGGCCGACGATATCCGCGCCTTTTTTCAGTATCACGCATGTCTGAACGAACCCTGGGACGGCCCGGCGGCCATTTTATACGCCGACGGTCGTTTCGTCGGGGCTCATCTAGACCGAAACGGACTTCGCCCTCTTCGCTACCAGCGCACGGCCGATGGGCTTATCTGTGCCAGCTCCGAGGTGGGCGTGCTCGACGTCTCGCCCTCGCAGATCACCTTTCGGGGTCGGCTCGGACCGGGCCATATGCTGGCCGTCGATCTCTTAAAGGGCCGGGTGCTGACCGGCGATCAGATCAAGGCTGAATTGGCGCAGCAAGCGCCTTATCGAAAGTGGCTCGACGACCATCTGGAGCAGATCTCGCTGCGCCTCGATGGCGCCACGACGACCCCGGAAAAATCCGATGATGACGGCGATGCTGAACAAGCTGAAGATCATCTACTTCGACGGCAATTGGCCTTTGGGTACAGCGGCGAGGAGATGCGCTTTCTCTTCGATCCCATGACCGAAACCGGGGGACAGCCGATCAGTTCCATGGGAGACGACACGCCGATCTCGGTGTTGTCCCGGATGCCTCGCTTGTTGCCCACCTACTTCAAGCAGCGCTTCGCCCAGGTGACCAATCCCCCCATCGATCCCATCCGGGAGACCTCGGTGATGTCGCTCAGCATTCACCTCGGAAGGCGGCGAAATTGGTTGAGCGAGGACCCCGAACACGCCCGGAAGATCGAGCTCGACGGACCGGTGCTCACCGACCACGGATTGCAGAAATTAAGGGATGTCGCAGGCGATGAGCGCCTGGCCCAATTCGAATGCACGTTCGGAATTTCACAGGGTTCGTCGGCGATGCGCGATCGGGTCGATGAATTATGCCAATGGGCTGAAGAAGCGGTCGACGGCGGCGCCGATCTATTGCTGCTCAGCGATCGCGGCGTCGACGTAAACCGGGCGCCGATCCCGATGTTGTTGGCCGTCGGCGCCGTGACCACCCATCTGTTGCAGGCTGGAAAACGGCTGCGGGCGAGCATCATCGTCGAAAGTGGAGAGCCCCGAGATGTCCACCATTTTGCGACGCTCATCGGCTATGGAGCGGGCGCCGTGGTTCCCTATCTAGCGATCGAGACCATTCACGACCAATGCGACGGTTCGGCAGAAGATGCGGGATGCGATGTGGAAAATTTCATCGCCTCCATCGAAAAGGGATTGCTCAAGATCATGTCCAAGATGGGCATCAGCGTGCTCGGAAGCTATCGGGGCGCTCAGATCTTCGAGGCCGTCGGCATCGGCGCGGAGGTCATCGAGCGCTGTTTTCCCCATACCCCGTCGCCCATCGGCGGCATCGGGTTTGACAAGATCGGCGAGGAGGCGTCGCGCCGTCATCTGCGCGCCTTCGGTCCGGAGCGGCCGGGACGACTCGAGGATCTCGGTTATTTTCGATTCCGAAGAAAGGGCGAAACCCACGCCTGGGGCCCCCAGTTATTGGGGGCGATGAACCAATTTCGCCGCGGTCGTGAGGGGGCGTACGAGAAGTTTTCAAAGGCCAGCCGGGCTTCATCGCCGATGCATATTCGGGATCTGATGGAGTTCAAGCCTTTGGGGGAGCCGATTGATGTCGACGAGGTGGAACCTCTGGAGAGCATTCGCCGCCGCTTTACGACGGCCGCCATGTCGCTGGGAGCGCTGTCACCGGAGGCCCACGAGGCGCTGGCGATCGCCATGAATCGAATCGGCGGAAAGAGCAATAGCGGCGAGGGCGGCGAGGATCCGGCCCGCTACGAGACGCGAGACGACGGCGACAACGCCGAAGCGGCGATCAAACAGGTGGCATCGGCTCGGTTCGGCGTCACGCCGGAGTATCTGTCGCGGGCAACGGAGCTCGAGATCAAGATGGCCCAGGGCTCCAAGCCCGGCGAGGGCGGACAGCTCCCGGGCCACAAAGTCACCGAATATATCGCCTATCTTCGCCACGCCACGCCCGGCGTTCCCCTCATCAGTCCCCCGCCGCACCACGACATCTACAGCATCGAGGATCTGGCGCAGCTCATCTACGACCTAAAAACGATCAATGCCACCGCCGATATCTGCGTCAAATTGGTCTCCGAATCCGGCGTGGGCACCATCGCCGCCGGCGTCGCCAAGGCCTATGCCGACGTCATCTTGATCAGCGGACACGACGGCGGCACCGGCGCCTCGCCGTTGAGTTCGATAAAAAATGCGGGCAACGCCTGGGAGATCGGGCTCGCCGAAACCCAGCAGGTGCTCCGGGCCAACGGTCTTCGCGAGCGGGTCAAGCTGCGCGTCGACGGAGGCTTTAAGACCGGACGCGACGTCGTAGTCGCCGCCATGCTCGGCGCCGAGGAGTTCAATTTTGGCACGGCGGCTCTGATCGCTCTGGGCTGTCGCTACGTACGCCAATGCCATCTCGATACCTGTCCCGTCGGGATCGCTACCCAGCGCCCCGATCTTCGAGAAAAATACGAGGGCGATCCGGCCAATGTGGTCGCCTATTTCGACTCCGTCGCCACGGAAATTCGAGAGATTCTGGCCGGTCTGGGAGCCCGGACGCTCGACGAGGTGATCGGCCGCACCGATCACCTCCAGCCGGCCGTGGTCGAGAGACATGCCAAGGCCGAAACCCTGGACGTGACCTCTTTGCTTGAGCCGCCGCGCCCGGAAGACGGAGCCACCTTTTGTACCTGGCCTCAAAACGTGCGTCCCTCCGGCGGACTCAACGAGCGCCTCGTCGACGATGTGTTGCCTGTTTTGGAGGATGGCGAGCCCTTCGAGGGCCGATACGTGATCACCAATCGCGAGCGCACCGTCGGAGCTCGTCTGTCGGCTCATATGGTGGCTCGAAAGGACCTGAAAAAAGACGTGGAAGACCGGGTGCGCCTTCACTTCGAGGGGATTGCCGGACAGAGCTTCGGGGCCTTTGCCGCCCCGGGCATGGAGATGCTCTTGGAAGGCGAGGCCAACGACTACGTCGCCAAGGGACTCGGCGGAGGGCGCGTCGTCATTCGCCATCCCTTTCGCTCCGATGCCGGCGACGATATTTTGGTGGGCAATACGGTGCTCTACGGCGCCACCGGCGGCGAACTCTTTATCGCCGGAAGCGCCGGAGAGCGCTTCGCCGTGCGAAATAGCGGAGCACAGGCGGTCGTCGAAGGGGTCGGCGAGCACGGATGTGAGTATATGACCTCCGGCACGGTGGTGGTGCTGGGACCGACGGGCCGCAACTTCGGCGCCGGCATGACCGGCGGAAAAGCCTTCGTCTACGACCCAACGCGCCGATTTCCCCACCGCCATCACGGTGACTTCATCGCCCTGGACCGCCTCAGCGATGGCGACGACGCCAACGAACTTCGGGCATTGCTCCGGGAGCATCTATTGGCGACGTCGAGCTGTCGAGCCGAGCAGATCCTCAATAATTGGGATGACGAAAAAGCCCAGTTCTGGCGCGTGACTCCCCGGGCACTGATGAAAGACGAAGAGCGACAGGTGGGGTGACCTAGACAACGGGCGGAGTCGAGAGCAGAAAGGGTACGGGGTCTGCGATCAGGCCCCTCCGACCCGCCGCGTCGCTCCGCTTGCGCCGGGTCACCTCCCCAGCAAGGCTGGAGAGGTTGGCTATCCACCAATGGTAACTCATGGAACGTAGTGGTGTGGGGGCTTTTCGGGCTGGCGCATAGGCGCTATCGTCCGGGCGTTGTCAGATTCCCGGAAATCTCGGGTTTTCGGATATTTCGAGCTCCCCGGCGCGGTCCATGGAAGCCTTTCATCTGGTCATCAATCTGCTGGAAAAGGTCTCCGTATTGGTGGCCGTGGCACTGGTGTTGTTGATGCTGCGCCCCGCCGAGGTCTGGCTCGGTGAGACGGGTGCTAGGGCGTCGGTTCGGCGGCGGGTTTTTCTGGTGTTGCTGCTCGGCGCACTGGCCATATGGGGCACCTTTTTGGGCTTCGAAATCGACGGGGTCCAGTCCAATATCCGCATGGTGGGGATCATCGTCGCCGGCTACCTCGGCGGGGCCTGGGTGGGCCTTAGCGTGGGGGCCGCCGCCGGCGCGCTATACGCTTTCGAGGTCTCGCCGGAGATGGCGCCCTATGTCTTCGCCGCCAGCGTCTTCAACGGCGTCGTCGCCGGGCTGTGGAGCCGGCTGTGGGGCACTGCGTTGCTATCGATCGCCGTGGGAGCCTTCGTCATCCAGGGATTGCATCACGTGGGTGTGGGATTCACTATGGCCATCTTCGACTGGCAGATGGCCACCACCCATGCCTCCCATCTGACGCTCCACGCGGCGAAAATCACGGCCAATTCGGTGGGCGTAATTTTGTTTATGGGATTGTTGAGCCTGGTTCGCGAGCTGGAAGCTGCCCGGCGCGACGCGACCGCTTCGCGGGCCGCCGTCCGGTCGGCGCGCCTGGAAGCGCTGCAATATCAACTCCAGCCCCATTTTCTCTTCAACCTGCTCAATACGCTGGCCTATTTGATCCGCACCGAACCCCCTCGTGCCCGGGAGCTGACCCTCGATCTGGCCGATTTTTTGCGCTACACCCTCGACCGCGACAGCGACCAGACGACGCTTCGCGACGAGCTGGACCAATTGGAGCGCTACGTCGATTTAGAGCGTGCTCGTTTTGGCGATGGACTCCGGTTTTGCGTGAAGCTACCGGAGGACGAGCATCTATTGGAAATTGCCGTACCGCCGCTTATCTTGCAACCGTTGGTCGAAAATGCGCTTCGACACGGCTCACAAAATAGCCGCGTCGAAGTCGAGATCGACGTTCGTCGCCGTGATGACGACGTGCTCATCTCGGTCCTCGATGACGGACCCGGTCCGGCGGTGGACGCCGATTCAGCCGATGAATCGAGCTCGAAACGCCGCCACGGTGTGGGGCTTAGCAACGTGCGAGAGCGGTTGTCGCGATTTTATCGCGGCGATGCCCAATTGACGCTGAGCACTCGTGAAGATGGCCCGGGCGCCTGCGCTCTCGTTCGATTGCCGATCGACGGTGGAGATGAGCACGGAGCGGGCCTCGCCGACCAGGCGCGAAAAAAGTTGCGCGATGCGATGAAACACGAATGAGAGATGAATTATGTATGCAATCGTGGTGGACGACGAAGAGCCGGCGCGCGAGGAGTTGAGTTGGTTGCTCAGTCAATGCGATGGCGTACAGGTCGTCGAGCAATGCAGTTCGGCGCAGCAGGCCATCGAGCATCTAAATAGCAGTGATTGCGACGTAGATCTCTGTTTTCTCGACATCGATATGCCCGGCCTCGACGGGGTGCGGCTCGCCGAGTCCTGGCGGGATAATCGAGCCGACGAAAAGCCGTTGGTCGTCTTCGTCACTGCTTATGAGGAGCACGCTGTCGACGCGTTTTCACTGGACGCGGTGGACTATCTTCTAAAGCCGGTGCGCCTGGCCAGGTTGCACCGCACATTGCACCGCGCCCGGCGTCGGTTGGGCAAATCGACACCACCCGCCACCGAATTGGGCGACGATTCTTCGAGCCCCTTGGAGCGAATATCGGTCGAGGAGTTGGGGGAGTATCGGGTCATCGCCGTGGATCAAATCCTGTGGATCGAAGCCGACGAGGGCTTTGCCACAGTCCACACTTGCGATGGTGCCTATCTGACGGATTTCAGCTTGAAATTCATGGAGGAGAACCTGGACTCCGAGTACTTCTTTCGCTGTCATCGAAGCTATATCGTACGCCTCGACGCCATCACTCGGATCGCCCCCTGGGGTGCCGGAACGTACCGCCTCGTTATCGGCGAGGGCGGTGAAGAGGAAGATGGCATTCCGCTGGCTCGTAGTCGGGCCGCAGATCTGAAGGCCCGCATCCCCTGGTCGGCGAATGTGTTGTAGTAAATGCGCTACAGACTTCGGTGTGGGTTGGGCATCCGGGGAGCGATGCACTATCCTGAACTCAGATCCGTTCGCTCGCTGCTCCGAGAACGTTTATGACCCCTGATGACCCACAAGTACTTGTCGATTCCGCTCGATGGATTCCATCGCCCGGCGACGACCTCGATGGGCGTTATCGCATTATTGAACGCATGGCGAGCGGCGGCATGGGGGTGGTACTTCGCGCCGAGCACGTTTCGTTGTCGCGGCCCGTGGCGGTGAAGGTGCTGCGTCCCAAATGGTCAAAAGACACGGCGATGGCGGAGCGCTTTAAGCGAGAGGTTCAGGTCGCCAAGAGTTTTTCTCATCCCCATATCGTACGCATGTACGATTACGGTCGGACCTCGGAGGGGTGTTTATATCTGGTCATGGAGTGGCTCGAGGGCCTCGACCTCGCCGAGGTGTTGTACCGAGAGGGAGGCCTGAAGTTGGGGCGGGCGCTGAATATCTGGCAGCAGATTTTGGACGGATTAGCCGAAGCCCACTCGTTGGGAGTGATCCACCGCGATCTGAAGCCGGCCAATGCCTTTGTCACCCGCGATCGCCGGGGTCGGGAACACGTGACATTGCTCGATTTCGGGATCGCCAAACCCATTGAAACCGAACAGGAGTTGACCCGAACCGGACAACTCTGCGGGACCGTTCCCTATATGGCCCCGGAGATGATCCTGGAGGAGGATGTGGGCAAACCGGCCGACATCTACTCCGCAACACTTCTCTTTCTCGAATTGCTGACCGGAGAGCCCGTGATCTTCGGAGAGTCGGCCATTCAGATGATCTATCATCAACTCAATACGCCGATTCCCATCCCCGAGCCCTTGGAAAACACGCCTCTCGAGTATGTGCTCCGAAGAGCATTGCAGAAGCATCCCGACCGGCGCTTTGCGGATGCCGACGCCCTATTGGATGCCCTCGAAGAGATCGCCGATGATATTCCGGAGCATCTGGAAGTCGACGCCGGATCTGCCCGGCTCGTAGCGATGGATGACAAAAAGCTTCCCGGCAATTTCTTGAGCACCGTCGATACGGCGGGAGTCGACTATCTCGACTCCTCCGGCTCCTCTGGAGTGACCCACGACTCGTCGGAACTATTCACGAGAAAGCAAACCGGTCAGACCGTGGCTCAAAGACCCGGTCAACGCCGTGATGAAGGCGTCTTTGCAACGCCACCGCCAGGGGGAGGGAACGTCGATCCGAACGCAGATTTTGGTGAGGAGGCGACAGTTTTACTGCGGGACGAACCCGACCACGAGTCCAAATATTCGCCCTTGAACGACGATACCAGGCCCACTCGTGTCTATGATACCTCCCAATCCGACGATGATGGTCTCGACGGTCAAAATCGCGTCGATTCTGAGAACGACGTAGAGCAAGGAAGTGTGCGTTCAGCGGGGGCGAAACCGGGCCTTGCACCGGAGGACCAGGCCTATCCATCTCCGGCGAGTCCGTCGTTGGGTCCATCACAGAACACGGCACGCTTTGGATTGGCTCAGGTCGTTGTTGGTGCATCGGCTGCAGTGGTTGTGATTGGCTTGATTGGCGGGATTGGATTTTTCGTGTTCTCCGGGGATGACGATAGCTCCGACGGTGAAGCAGCAGCGCATGTCTCTGCAGTGGAGGAATCGGGGTCGGAACCGGACGAAGAGTTGCCTGTCATACAGGCTCCGAGCTATGAAGAAGCTGATCGTGCGGAGCGAGATGAGTTGGCCGCAAACGAAGATCCCGACGAAGAGCGGCTCGCCGAACAGCCCGAACCCGAACAGAATGAACCCGGCGCAGATGAATCCTCGCCCCCACTTTCCGACGAGCCCGAAGAAGAGCAACCAGCAGAGCAAGCTGCCCAACAAGAGCAACAACCGCAGCCGAGATCTCGCCCAGCTTCCCGCCCGGCACGGCAACCATCTCCAACGACACGGGCGCCGGAGCCAGATCCCGAGCCAGAGCCGGATTCCAGCGAGGAAGATGCCAGCGATGCCGACGCGATTCTCGATCGATATTTTCAGGATTGAATTCTTTTGTACTGACGGAGTTTTACGTGAGTATTGGTTGTCCGATGACGCGAGGTTATTCACGGCTTGTGATGGCTGTGATGGCCATCGTGATGGCATGGACCTTGGGCACTGCCGAGGCCCGGGCCGATTCTCCGTCGCCTCAACAGATGGAGCAATTCGAAGCTCATGTAAGCGAAGCCGCTCGAGCCCTGGATTCAGGTGATTATCAAACGGGGGTCGCAGAATTGAAAAAAGCCGCGGAGATCGTCGATCACCCGCGCCTTCAGTTTCAATTGGGTGAGGCCTATACCGGTCTCGACGATTGTCATAAGGCCCAGCAAACCTACGAGGCACTCCAGCGACGAGATGACGTCGACGACGCGATGAGAGAGCAAATTGCAGATCGGCGCCAAAGGCTTGGCGAGTGTCCACAGGTCGGTGAGCTCTTTTTGCGCTGTGAGCCCCGGGATTTGGTGGTCATCGTCGACGGCGAAAGATGGTCCTGTTCCCAGTGGATGGAGCTCGACGCCGATGTGTATCTCGCGACGGCAGAACACGATAATTACGAGCCTCAACCGGTGACCATCGAACTCGACGCCGGCGAGCGCCTCGAGCGGTTGATCATCCTGGAGAATAGACTTCCTTCCGATGATGATTCTGGTGATACGCTTAGCTATGCTGGTTACGGAAGCCTCGG
>SKPJ01000399.1 GCA_007119595.1 Myxococcales bacterium | reverse complement strand
TCGAGATACATCGTCAATCGGTAGGTCGACTCGATGACACCATCGATGGGATGGAACAACGAGTCGACGCCGGAGAGAGTTCGCCCTACGAGTTGGAGCGTTTACGTCGGGAGAAGGCCGAACTTGAGGCCACCGTCGAGATTGAAATCGGTCGAATCCAAGACGAACGCGCTGAGATGGCAAACTGGCTGGGGATACCATTGGACACTGCTTCTTCTCTTCGGCCCCGGGGCCAGTTGCTTCCCGACGAGGTTCCCGCTCAACAAGAGCTTGCCGAGTCTGTGGCCGCGCATCCAAGGCTAATGGCCGTCGGACATCGCATCGACGCCTACGAGTTGGAAGCCGACGCGGCAGCCCGGTGGTGGATCCCCGACCTCATTATCCACGGTGGATTCAAGCGCGAACGACTGGGCCCGACACAGGAGCTGGGATTTGAGGTGGGTCTATCCGTTGCGATTCCGCTGTTTTACCGCGGTGGAGGTCATCGCGATCGGGCCCGTGCGCGCTCAATGCAGGCCCGCGCGAATCGACAATGGAACCGGGAGTCGATGATAGCACGCACCCGGGGACTGATCGGTCTGACAAATCAACTCATCGACGCTGCCGCCGACTATGAACAGCAGAGCGTCGATCGCGCACGGCACATCCTGCGCCTTGCCGAGCAGTCGTATGACGCCGGCGAGGCCGGTCTGCTGGAGTTGCTCGACGCCCACCAGGGGCTGCTCGACGCCCGACTGCGCAAGCTCGAATTGAGCGCGGAAGCTCGCAACCACTTGATTGAGCTGCTCAATTTCATCGAATCCGAGGAGAAGTAAATGACACTCCCATTTGTGTTGCGATGCGCCGTTTGCGCCGTCGCCCTGGCGCTGTGTTTGGCGGGTTGTCACGATAGCCACGCCCATGACGACCACGTTCATGATGATCACGGCCATGAGCAAGACGACCACGGTCATGATCACGACCACGACCACGGCCATGAGCACGACGACCACGGACATGAGCACGACGACCACGGTCATGATCACGAGCACGATCACGGTCATGATCACGACCACGACGATCATGGTCATGACCACCACGATGACGCAGATATCCATTTTCCGTTGGAGTACCAGCAGAAAGTCGACTTCGAACTTGCGGAAGTCACCTCCCGACGGTTGCGCCCATCGGTGCAGGTACTGGCCACCGTACAACCCACATCCAGCGGTCACGCCACGGTCACCTCGTCGTTCGACGGCGAGGTCAGCGCTCCCGACGGCGGCATCCCAGAAGTGGGAGCTACGGTCCGTCGGGGAGAGGTCATCGCCTACGTCACACCTCGTATCGATCCCGGTGAATTCAGCCGCATCGACAGCGACCTTCAGGCAGCTCGCGCGACCGTCGAACGGGCCGAACGTCAGGTGCAGCGGCTTACCCCCCTGGTCGAATCGGGGGCGATGGCCCAGCGTTATCTCGACGACGCCGAAAGCGATCTGGCTGTCGCCCGCGCCGAGTTGAGCCGCGCCCAACAACGCCGTCAGCAGGCCGACACCGCCCAACACCGTGGCACCCGCGGCCGGGTCGCCGTGCGCAGCCCCATCGACGGCATCGTCACCGCTCGGTCGAGCGTCGACGGCGGATTTACCACCACCGGTGCCTCGCTGGTCGAGGTGCTCGACCGTCAGACGCTGTGGGTTCAGGCCCGAATCCCGGAGGCCGATCTGGAGTCGATCACCGACCCCCGGGGGTTGTGGTTTAACGCCGGTGCTTCGGAGGTCATCGACCTGGAGGTCGGATCCGGTGGTCGCCTGGTCAGTTTCGGGGACATCATCGATCCCCGTACGCGGACCACGACCATGACCGTTCAGATGCAGGATCCGCCGCCGAATCTGCGCGTCGGCGCCACGTTTCGGGCTCATATCTACGGACAAGAAAGTGATCAGGTGTTGTCGATTCCCCGCTCGGCGGTGCTGGAGGAGCAGGGATTGGACGTGGTGTTCGTGCCCACCGGTGACGACACCTTCGAGCGCCGCGTCGTCGAGCTGGGCATCACCGACAAAGAGTACGCCCAGGTGCGCCAGGGGCTGGAGCTCGGGGATACCGTCGTCGCCCGCGGCGGCTATTACGTCCGACTGGCCGCCGCAGCCACCGGCGAGATCGGCCACGGCCATCATCACTGAGGAACCATGATGCTACGAGCAATTACAAAGTGGTCGCTTGCCAACCGGCTCGTGGTGCTGGTGGGAGCGGTTGTCTTTCTGGGCTGGGGGGTGTGGCAGGCCCAACAGATGCCGATCGATGTCTTTCCGGACCTGGCCGCTCCCACAGTTAACGTGGTCGCCGAAACCCACGGGATGGCCCCGGAGGAGGTCGAAAGCCAGATCACCATTCCCCTGGAGACGACACTGAACTCGGCGACCGGCGTGCGGCGGGTGCGCTCGGATACGGGTATCGGCAACGCGGTGATCACTGTGGAGTTCGACTGGGATAGCGACCTGCGTCAAGCCCGGCAGATCGTCGCCGAACAACTCCAGGTGGCCGCCCCCGAACTCCCTCCCGACATTCCCACACCGGTGATGGGCCCCATTTCCTCGGTGATGGGAGAGGTATTATTTGTAGGCCTCAGATCCGAGGAGCACAGTGGTATGGAGCTGCGAAGCGAAGCGGATTGGTTGGTCCAGCAGCGGCTCTCCTCGGTGCCCGGGGTCTCCCAGGTGGTCGTGATGGGAGGGGATATCAAGCAGTATCAGGTGGTGCTGTCCCCGGAACGGATGGCCAGTTATGAGTTGGCCGTCGACGACGTGTTGGAGGCACTGGAACAGACCAATGACAATGTCTCGGCGGGGTTTCACGACGAGGGGGGGCGGGAGTATCTCATCTACGGGCTGGGCCGTATCGAAGGGCCCGCCGACATCGAGGAGACGCTCATCGAGATGCGACGGTCGACCCCGATTCGGGTCGCCGATATCGGCCACGTCGACGTGGGCACAGCGCTCAGTCGGGGGGCGGCGTCGATCAATGGCGACGAGGCAGTGCTCCTGGCGGTTCAGAAACAGCCCGATGCCAATACCCTGGAGCTGACTCGGGAGTTGGACGCAGTGTTCGACGAGCTCAATTCTGCACTGCCCGAGCCGATGCGATTGGAGCGCGATTTGTTTCGGCAGGCCGATTTCATCGAGGTCGCCGTCTCCAATGTGGTGCGCGCCCTGCGCGACGGATCGGTGCTGGTGGTGGTGATCATCTTGGTGTTTCTGGTCAGCTTTCGGGCGACCTTCGTAACGGCGACAGTGATTCCGCTGTCGCTGCTGGTGGCCCTGCTGGTGCTCCAGGCGATGGGGGGGACGATCAACACCATGACCCTGGGAGGGATGGCGATCGCGGTGGGAGTGCTGGTTGATGATGCGATCGTGGTGGTCGAAAACGTGATGCGGCGTTTGCGCCTGAATCGACAGGCTCCCCCGGGGGCGAGCCGATCGGTCACTGCCGTGATCTACGAGGCGACCCGGGAGGTGACTTCCCCGTTATTGTCGGCGAACCTGGTGGTCTTTCTGGTATTCTTGCCCCTTTTATTTTTAACCGGCGTCGAGGGGCGGCTACTGGAGCCGCTGGGAGTGGCATTTATCGTCTCCGTGCTCGCCTCGCTGGTGGTGGCGGTATCGGTGACCCCGGTGTTGTGCCACTACCTGCTTGGTTCGTCGAAGCGCTCGGATGCAGACGGCGATGGCGTAGTAGTTCGAAAGCTCAAGGAGTATTACCGACCGGTCCTGGAGATGACGCTGCCACGCTGGAGGATCGTCATCACCATCGCCCTTCTGGGGGTCGCCGGAGCGATATTGGCTCTGACGTATGCCGGCCAATCATTTTTACCGGAGTTCAACGAGGGGTCGCTGACGATCAGCGCCGATGCGCTGCCCGGCACTTCTCTGGAGGCGTCGGATCGGCTGGGCACGTGGGTTGAGGAATTGCTGCATGAACATCCCGAAGTGGCCACCACGTCCCGACGGACGGGACGGGCCGAACGGGATGAACACGCGATGGGAGTAAGCAGCAGCGAAATCGATGTAATACTCCACGATGACGGTCGCAATCCCAGGGATTTGATCGCCGATCTGCGCGAAGAGCTGGCCGAAATCCCGGGGCTAAATATCTCCATCGAACAGCCCATGGGGCATCGCATCGACCACATGCTCACCGGCAGCCGCTCCAGCGTGGCGATCGACATCTTCGGCGACGATCTGTACGAGCTGCGCCGTCTGGCGAGGGAGGTCGAGGCGGCGATTGCTGATGTCGATGGGGTCGTCGATCTGAACGTGGAGCAACAGACGGACGTGCCATTTTTGATGATCGATATCGACCGGGAGGCGATCGCCGACTACGGGTTGCGCGTCGACGACGTCAACCACGCCATCGAGACCGCTTATCTGGGCCGGGTGACGGACCGGGTTACGGAGGGCCAGCGCAGCTTTGATCTGCTGGTGCGCTACGCCGACGAAGCCCGCGACAATGTGGACGCCATCCGCCAGACCCTGATCACCACTCCCGGGGGTATTCAGGTCCCGTTACATGCCCTCGCCGATGTGCGTCGGGACCGCCGACCCAACAGCATCAGCCGTGTTCATACCCGGCGCAAAATCACCGTCTCCTGCAATGTCAGCGGTGCCGACGTCGTCGGCGTCGTCGACGCCATTCAGCAGCAAATTGACAGCGACATCGACTTCCCCGGCGGCTACTACGTCGAATACGGCGGGCAGTTTCAACGGGCCCAAGACGCGTCACAAACCCTGATGGCACTGACCTTATTTGCGTTCGTGGCGATCTTTTTGTTGTTCTATATCACCCTGAATTCACTGCGTGATTCCCTTCTGGTGATGGTCAATTTGCCCCTGGCGCTGATCGGCGGGGTGGTGGGGATCTTCTTGGTCGACGGTGTATTGTCGCTGGCCTCTTTGATCGGATTCATCACCTTATTTGGCATCGCCACTCGAAACGGTTTGCTGCTGATCTCGCATATCCGCCATCTCTATGCCCACGAAGGGGTCACGGAACGACTCGAGGCGGTCCGGCGAGGAGCGATGGAGCGGCTGTCCCCGATCGTGATGACCGCTCTGGCCAGCGGACTGGGCCTGCTACCGCTGGCGCTGCAGGCCGGGCAACCGGGTGGGGAGATTCAGGCTCCGATGGCGATGGTCATCCTCTTCGGGCTGATCTCGTCGACGGTGCTCAACATGCTCGTGGTCCCCGCATTATATCTGCGCTTCGGAGATCTGGAGGCGGGTCCATCCAAGTGATGTGCGGCCAACGCACTGCAACGCTCGTCAACTCGAACAATATACTTCAACGTTGGCCGGGTTTGGGCACCAGCGAGGTTCCCAGGTGGCGGCACAACCATTGGATTGCAAGGACACTCACCACCCACTACCTTTTATCCTCTCCTGCTCTTCATAGAGAAGCCCCATGAGCCGTCTGATATCGACGAGTTTCAACGCACTTTTACTCGCCGTTTTTCTCGCGGGATGTTCGACTCCGGGATGCTCGACTTCGGAACCATCCGACGATCGGGGCCAATCCGACGAAGCGAAGGGAACCGAGATGCCGGAACCACCAGACGAACTCGAATCCGCGGAACCATCCGACGACGATACGGTCAGCCTCACTTACCACTCACCGGCTCCCACCAGTTACGACACCGACGTCTATCGCCAGACCGTCGTCGTCACCCCCGACGAGATTGTCGACGTCCACATCGAACGGATTGAAAGGCCGTCAAAATAGATGGGAGACTTTTTTGACAGCCTCTCAATCGATTCCTTCGGCTTCCATGGCGAGCGCCATATCGACTTCTTTTACTTTATTGGTCTTGAGGTCACCGGAGTGCAGATCGAGGTAACCGAAGATATCTCCTGGGTTGTCTCCATCGAAGCTATCGTCGATGATCTCAAAATCATCCAGGGTGACTTCGGCGGGGTGGTGTTTTCCCACTGTTGAAGTCAGCCACATCAATTCGCGCCGCAAAGTGACCAGATAATTCGCCAGTCGCGCCGACTTGTCGGTGGGGTCGAGACCTCGCATCAGCCATTTATTCTGGGTCGCTATGCCGGCTGGACAATGGCCGGTGTGACAGCGCTTGGCTTGAATGCAGCCGATGGCCATCATCGCCTCACGGGCGACCCCGATCATGTCGACCCCCATGGCAAATGCCAGTAACGCTGCTTCGGGAAACCCAAGCCGGCCCGCTCCCATAAAGACGATGTCGTCGGTCAGATCGCGCTGAGAAAAGATCCGATAGACCCGTGAGAAGGCCGTCTTAAACGGCAGGGCAACATTGTCGCAATACACCAATGGTGCCGCCCCCGTGCCACCTTCTCCTCCGTCGATATTGATGAAATCCACCCCGCGATCGCCTTCGACCATGTGATCGGCCAGGCTGACCCAAAAATCCAGTCGTCCCACCGCGGCTTTGATGCCCACGGGAAGCCCCGTACGGTCAGCAATGGCCTCCACAAAATCCAGCAATTCATCGGCATTTGCGAATTCGGAGTGGCGGGGAGGGCTGATGCAATCCTCACCGACCGGGATGCCCCGTATTTCGGCGATTTCAGGGGTGATTTTCTCACCCAACAAGACTCCACCACGCCCGGGTTTGGCTCCCTGGCTCATTTTGATCTCGATGGCTCTCACCTGATGTTGTTCAACTCGCTCCACCAATTTTTCCATCGAGAAATTTCCGGCCTTGTCGCGAGCCCCGAAATACCCGGTGCCCAACTGCCAGATCAGATCGCCACCGTGGTCGTGATGGCGGGCAATACTGCCCTCGCCCGTGTTGTGGAGACTGTCGGCGATATGACATCCGCGATTGAGTGCTTCCACGGCAGCAGCACTCAATGAGCCGTAGCTCATCGCTGAGATATAGACCACCGACTGAGGTCGAAAGGCCTTCTCCCTGCCCCGGGCTTCACCCAGAATTTTGGAGCATTCGATGGGATGGTTGGAATCGAAGTCCTCATCCCCCTCCTGGGGATGCTCGGCGGGAAAGGCTACGGGTTTGATGATCAAAAAGTTGGGAGTCAATTCCAGATCGATACCGGTGCCAAATCCGAAATAATTATTTTGCTCTTTTGCCGAGGCGTAGACCCAGCGGCGTTGATCTCGGGAAAAGGGCCGCTCCTCGTTATTGTCCGTCACAATATACTGGCGCAGTTCGGGACCGATGGACTCCAAGATATAGCGAAAATGACCGATGATTGGATAATTACGCAAAATTGTGTGTCTCTTTTGCACTACATCGTAAATCGCGATGAGCATCAACAACACTAAGAGAAACGCTCCGACAGACCACAGGGCGTACATAATATCTCCACTACTTGTTGGGTGTTAGGGGGAGTTGGGCGTTAGGGGGAGAATATTCCACTAAAACGGTGGGATATTTCAGCCTCAATTCTATAGCATAGCACTATGGGATCGAGCAAAAATCGCTCTCCTCATGGCATCTATCGCAGGACTCGCAACCGCCGATGTAATTGACTGCGTCACGAGCCTCCCCGGATAGCAGAAGAGCCGATGGCATGGCTGCCATCGGCTCTTTCATCAAATCCTTCGTCGAGACCTATTTTCCACGGCGTTGTTGGCGCTGCTGACGATGTTGTCGGCGCTCCTTGCCCCGGTTTCGCATCCGCTGGCCCTTTTCTTCAAAGAGCTCTCGGGCCTGTGCCCGCTGGTCAACGTCGAGGATGTCACGCACATCGAGCACCATAGCGGTGCGTTTGCGCTTGACCTGGGCCTCTAGATCCAGCACTTGATCGAGCTGTTCAAAGACCTGCTGGCGGTCGACGGCATCATCGGCCATCATCTCGCGAAGGGTTTCGCCCTCCTGTCGCAAGGTTTCTCGAAGCGGATGGATTTCACCGCGGTTTTCCTCGAGCAACTGGCGGATTTTTTCCTGTTGGTTTTCCGTCAACTCCAATTTATCGGCGTGTTGGACCAAGTGTCGGGGATTGGTGAAATGGCCGGGGCCACCGCCGTGGCGAGGTCCTCCCTGGGCCAGTACGGTGGCCGGCAGCAACATGCAGGCCGCCGCCAGGAACATCAAAAACAAGGGTAGTCTTGCGCGTCGCGTTGTATTCATGGATGTCTCCTCACAAAGGGTCGAAAAATGGCGTGTCCTGATATGCACGCACTATCCTTTGTGTTCTCAAGCGCCGATCCATAGGACAGGGTTATAATAAAAAGTCACTGGGGTATTCTTGCTCCCAGACCTGATCGGCAAATTCCAGCAATTCCTCCCATTGCTCACCGTTATTCAGGGCCACTGTTGTGGCCGCTGGCAAGGGTTCGACGGGCTCGGCGAGTTCGACGCTGCGATCCGGTGTGTCGCCGTCTGGCGATATGAGAATCGACGTCGCGGCCACCGCCAGGATCACCGCTGCGGCCGCGGCCAGCCACATGGTGTATCGGCCCGATCCGGTCTGTGGTGAAGCACTGCGGGCCTCATCGATGACGGACGAAAACTCTGGCGGCTCTTCCCCTTGATGAGGACGCCCCTGATTGTATAGCTCCTTTAAGAGCCGATCGTCGTCTCTTGCCATTGGAGTTCTCCGTCCATTAATTGTTTTTGCAATGCGCTTTTGGCGCGTTTGTAATGAGTGCGCGCCGTGCCCAGACGTACCCCCATGACCACGGCTGCCTCCTCGACAGTCAACTCGTGGTAAAAAACCAACTCTAGCACATCTCGCTGGCGTGGCGACAGATGGGCAATGGCCTGCCGGACGGCAGCCTGTCGCTCTCCTCGCTCCAACTCGTCGCTTCCCGTTGGCGCGACGGCCGGTGGATCGATTCGGTCCAATCCCACCAGGCGTCCCCATTTCTTGCGCCGTCGAAGGGAACGGGCTTTATTGCGAATGACACCGAATAAAAAGCTTTTGAAATTGGAGCGGCCCTCAAACGATGCCGAGCCGTCCAGAAGAGCTTCATAGGCCTGCTGCAGTGCGTCCTCCGCATCCTCTCGGCGCCCGCCCGTACAGTGCAGCGCCCACTGAAAGTTCGCCGCGTGAAGCCGTTGTAATTTGTCCTCCAATTCGACCATCGAAACCATCCCATCAACCGTGGGGTTTTAGATCTCTATAGCTTGGTGTCCTCGGGAGCTATTTCATAGGACAGGGATTATTTTTTTTCGAAATCGGTCGTGCCGAAATGGCTTCCATCCGGAATAGCCCAGCGAAGCAGGAACGAGAACATATTGGCGACGATGTCCGAGCACGTCCTGTGCATCGCGCAACACATCAATGGTGAAGTCCATATCGAATAGAGGCCATATATTGGCACCGTTCTCCCGAAGCGACCTGGCCCACCCTGGCCACGACAGCGCTTGGCCACTACCGGTCGCCAACACGACGCGGTGAACTTTGAGAAGTCCCTGATCGGTGTCCCCTTGAAACCCCGTAGGGCCGTAACGGGCCAGGTTTGATGCGTATCCCTTGCGACGCAATGAGCGCGGATCGCCGTGATCACAGATATGGGAACCATGGGCCTCAGACGATGTCCGTCTCTAGACGATGTCCGTCTCTAGACGATGTCCGTAGACGATGTCCACGATGTCCGTCTCTCGGGCGGACGATCTTGGACGATCCTTAGACGATGTCCGTCTCTAGACGATGTCCGTCTCTCGGGCGGACGATCCTGGCGGACGATCCACAACCGGACAGTTCAACCGGTCCCGTGGGCGGCATCCACTCGCCTCTGGAATCATGGATCTTCACCTAGAGGTTGGCATTTTGATATCGGCCATCTATCATCGAAATATCGCAAGCCCTCCAACTCCAAAACGGCACCCCGTAAATTGCTGTTTGTGCCATTGTTCATGTGCATTAAAAAAAAATGCCTATAAATTGCTTTTTCAAATTACTCGTCATTGTCCTTCTCGCCGCTGGGCTCGCCATTTCGGTGGCATGTGGTTCTGACAACGTTCACGAAGACCAACCGAATCAGGACCTGAACGTCGGTGAAGAAGATGACGACCTTGAGCAAAATGACCTCGAGCAAGACGACCTCGTAATGCTCAACAGCGAGGGAGGGATTTGTCTAAACGTCCAGTACCCGTGGTACTCCAGCGGCGGTGCCTCGGCAGGTACGAATACGATCTATCTGTACGTCGACAACACCATGGTTGACGGCAATGACAGTATTTTTAGTGGAGAGTGTCAGGCCAGCGTCGACGGTGATGATATCTTCATCGACAACGAAGTTTTTGTCGCCGAGTCGGACTCCGAGGCCACCGCCGATGCCCAATCCCCTTATTCCGTGGAATGCGGCGAAGTACAATTGGAGGCCAAGACCTACACCGTCCACGTCGGCGAGGCGCAATACGAGTTTCCCATACCCGAAGAAGGAGTCCCCACAACCGTCCCCCCAGATCGGACCGAATGCGTCGGAGTCGGAGAGCAAGAGACCGACGAGAATACGGGAACGATATGTGTCAGCGAGTCGGACTCGGCGAAAACACAACTGCGTGCGGTCCATGAGATCGGCGGAACTTCTTGTGTCGACGACTACCAGTTGGAATGTGAATTCGACGTACTCGATGGGGAGATCACAGTCTCCACCGTCGGGACTTACCGCAGCTATCATCATATCGGCGATTGCACGATGGATATCGGGAGCGTCTCAACCGATTGTGGCGAATTGGATCTCGACGACAGCAGCTACCAGCTCAACTACGGCGGCGATGTGCTCGACTTCGAGCTACCCCTCGACGACGAGATCTGCGGGCCATAATCCAGCGTCGATCGCGCCACCACTTCGTTGCTTCGATACCGAACTATCACAAGCCCCCCAACCCCAAGTCGGCGCCCCATAAATTGCTGTTCGCGCCGCTGTTCAGGCGCCTCAAATAGAATGACGGTGGGACATCCCCCGACCGTCATAAGCGCTCACCAAGCCCAACGGCACTCACCGGACGCTGGACGATGTCCGTCTCTCGGACGATGGACGTCTCTCGGGCGGACGATCCTGGACGATCCTACGGCACTCACCGGACGCTGGACGATGTCCGTCTCTCGATGTCCGTCTCTCGGACGATGTCCGTCTCTCGGACGATGTCCGTCTCTCGGGCGGACGATCCGGCGGACGATCCTGGCGGACGATCCTAACGTCTATCGCCAGACCGTCGTCGTCACCCCCGACGAGGTCGTCGACGTCCATATCGAACGGATAGAAGTGGAGTAAGGGATGACTGACAACGCGCAGGTACGCAATCTTTCCACGCCGCGGCTGCTCCTTCGGAGCTGGGGCGACGAGGACCTCGAGCCCTTCGCCGCGCTCAACGCCGACCCGCGGGTGATGAAGTACTTTCCGGCGCCGCTGAACCGTGACGAGAGCGACCGGTTGGCCCGGCGCATCCAGGAGGAATTTCGACAAAATCCCTTTGGTCTGTGGGCAGTACAGGAAAAGCAGGGGGCGCCGTTTGTCGGCTTTGTGGGCCTCAAGGTAGCGCGCTTCGAGGCCCCGTTTACACCCTGTGTGGAGGTGGGCTGGCGGCTCGCGTACGCCCACTGGGGCAAGGGCTACGCCACGGAGGCCGCCCGGGCGGCATTGCGCTACGGCTTCGACGACGTAGGATTGGAGAAGGTCCATTCCTTTTGCGCCGCTGAGAACACTCGCTCAATGGCCGTGATGAAGCGACTGGGGATGCGGCTCGAGGGCACCTTCGAGCACTCCGGCCTCAGCGAGGGACACCCGCTTCGGCCCCACGTGCTCTACTCGATCGAGTCCGCAACAGACCTTTATGCTCGTGGCCTGGCAATCAATGGCAATTTGAAAGTTCTGGACAATTAGATGATCGACCCACAAAAACATCTCGCAGGGCAGCTCCGCGATCAGGCACGGGCGTGTGCCGTGATGGGCTCACCGATGTATGGCGATTTGCTCAACCACGCCGCAGAGGATGTGCTCGATGGTGGGGTGAGCTTTTCGCTTCTCCAGGGGCATATCTTGCCGGGCCGCGGCGATGCCATCGCTCTTCGCTATATGGCCGCTGTGCATCGACTGGTCCTGGAGGGGCGAGACACGCCGCTGGGGGAGTTATATCCCAGTGTGACTGGCGAGCGCTACGATCGGCAGCACAGCCAGGAATACTGGGAGGCATTTCACCATACCTTGCAGCGCCATCAATCGGATGTCGCGGAGTTGTTGGAAATGCC
>SKPJ01000430.1 GCA_007119595.1 Myxococcales bacterium | reverse complement strand
TTGGGACCGATTCGTCTTTGGTCGGTGCTTTCTCGTCGCTGACGTCGATGGTCGCCTGGTCGGGCAGGGCGAGGGTGAAGAGTTGGTCGAGCGTCAGGATTCCGGCGGGCAATTCCTCCTGCTTTAGCCGCTGTTGGAGCTCGTCTCCGAGCCGCTCTTCGACCCGCTCGCTGAGTAGAATCAGCGTGGCCCGGGCGGTGCGTGCGACGTTGACGAGCTGATCCACCGTCGCTTCCGCATCGACGGGTACGGCGATGCCACCGGTCTTGAGGATTCCAAAATAGGTCATTCCCCATTGGGGGCGGTTTTCGGCGACCAATAGCGCCGTACGGCCCCGGCCCAGGCCACGACCGGCGAGCACGCGGCTTGCGCGCTCCGCATATTCTTTGAGGTCCGCATAGGTATAGCGCTCCACGAGCTGGCCGTCGTGGTGCTGCATGGCGACGCGGCGCGCGTAGTTGTGGGTCGATGCGTCGAAGAGTTCGACGAGATCGTCGTAGGTATAGACATCGTCTTGCCGGGCGCTGAGCTTGCTCTCCAATTCCGGAAATGCGTGTTTGGCAAGACCCGGCATGTGGACATCGATCCAGTAGTCGCGCCAGTCGAGGTCGCGAATCGGAAATCCATAGCGACTGCGCTCACCCGGGTGAAGGCGGGCGCTGATCTCGGTGATATGGGAGATCTTAAATACCGGTGAGTTGTCGTAGATAAAGGGCATGAATAGCTCTACGATCTTCTCGGTGACCGTCGTCATCTTCTCCACCGAGGTCAGCCCCCGACGGACGCCCTCGATGGTCTTTCCAACCCCTCCCAGGGACTTGGTGGGAAGTTTGCCCAGCAGGCTCTTGAGTCCAGTGGCGGCCCGTTTGATCCCTGGGGCCGACTGGCGGTCGAAGGTCTCTTTGGAGACGGCCACTCCTTCCGTGGATTTCTTCAGCGCTTTTTGCCAGCCCGGGGTTTGGACCTCCCGGTCGAAGAGTCGCCGACTGCTCAGCGACGTAAGCTCGATGAGTCGATGCATCGACACCGGATTTACGCCCGATGATCCGAGGTGATAGATGTCGTGGTGCTCCCCTTTGAGAAGGGCTGCACCGATGCTGAGCATGGCTCCCGATACGTGATCGACGGGGATGATATCGAGATTGACGCCGTCGCCGGCGGGGACGAAGCGGTGGCCCTTGTAGACCAGAAAACAAAGGGGCGCCGTGGTGTTGATGCCCTCATTCCAGCTCTTTTCGGGGTATTCGACGGCCGATTCGATGATCGCCGGGCGGACGATGGTCAAATCGATCTCGTCGGCGCTATCCATCAACACCCGCTCGCCCAGGGATTTGGTATAGGTGTAGATATTGGGCCAGCCCCAGAATCCGGCGCGCTCGCGCCCCTCGTCGGACAGCCTGCGGGTGACCCACTTTTTGCGCGCCTGCTCGTGGGCCTTTTCGAAGGCGTTTTCGTCATTGGGGTCGAGATTGTTCTTTCGAAGAAATTCGCGTGCATCCTGCCCGAAGCGAATGCGGTGTTCCTGGTCGTGGGAGATCTCCTCGAAGTGCTCGATGAGTTTGAGGCAATCCTGGATCTCACGGCGATGATCGTAGGGCGTTTGCAGCTCATCGTATCGAGGATAGACCTCGGGGCCGGGAGCGACCTCGGCGATGCCTCCGCTCTGTTCTCCGCAGACAAAGGCGGTGGAGACGTGCAACAGCCGGGCGGGGTTATCGCCGAGGCGCAGAAAGTCCAGGACATGCTCGTTGGACAGGGTGTTGATCTCGAGGGCACTGCGCAGGTTGGGATTGAAGTTGGTAAGCCCTGCGGAGTTGATGAAGAGATCGAGAGATTCGGACAGCTCGGTCGCCGCGGCCTCGTCGAGGCCGAGATTTGGGCTGCATAGATCGCCGTCGACGACGGTGATCTTTTCGTCGAGAAATTCCCGGTATCCCGAGCCATAGCTTTCGCGGATCGGATCGAGCGCTTGACCGTTGGCGATGAGTTCCTCGAAGCGCTCCTGGGAGCTCTCGTCGCTTCGACTTCGAATCAGCAAATAGATCTGCTCGATATCGGGATGGAATCGAAGCAGCATGGAGACCACGACTTTGCCCAAAAACCCGGTGCTTCCAGTGACCAGGATGCTCCGTCCACCGAGCTGTTCGGTGACCGACAACAGGTCTTCGGGGTCGGCGGGACGGGCGAAGCCGGAAGCTCCGTTGGTGGAGCCGTTCGTCACTTCTGGAGTGGCCGAAGAGTTCGGATTGCCGTTGATCTGGTTCGACATCGCAATAGCCTCGATTCAATCGTTCAGAAGTCTACGAGCACAGTGATTAGGTGGGCTGTATGGCTTCTGGAGTTTGTTCATCATGGTCATCAACAGTGGTTGTAGCTGGGGTGCTTCTATTCTACGTCGGCGACCACAAACGGTGGATGGTGCATCAACGTGATATCCGGGTCCGGGCCGTGATCCTCGCGGGCCATCTCGAGAGCCTCGTCCATGCTGCCGGCGCGCTCCCAACCCAGCCGACGGGGGACGTGCTCGTTTTCCGATCCCACGACGATGACCCGGCCCACGTGATGTTGCCCGTTTTCGGCCCAGTACCACATATAGAAGGGGTGGACGCCGTGATAGGCGTTTCCCCTCCGAAATAGCTCGATATAGTTCGGATTTTCTGCAAATTCCTTCTCCCATCGCTCGGCGATGGTCTTGCTGCACCGAGTCTCGGGCAGTACCCGATTGAAAAACTCGATATAGCTGGGGTGGTGATCGGCGTCGAAATCGTCGTAGCAGGGATGGGTGATGATCAACGTGCCACCCTTTTTGATCAGCGGTTTTCCGCGATACATATTGAAGAAATAGCCCAGCGCCATCACCCGCACCAGCAGGGGATTCATGATGGAATTGACGTTGTACGGACTCTCAAAGGGGATGCCGTAGACCACGACGTCGGACTGTCCCTTTACGGACACCGCGTGCTGCTGCCAGCACTTCTCGAGGGTCTTTTCGTGGACCGCCTCGGTGGGGCCGGCGAAGACGCCGATGATGCCGTAATCAGCGGGAACCTTGTGGAATAATGCCCGCTTGGCGGCCCGGGGGAGGGTCTCGAGGGTCCACTTCATGGACTTGAATTTGAGCTCGTCGCTGGCCGACCAGTCGTCCTCGGGTCGGGCCAGAAAGTCGAGCTGGCGGTCGTACATCTTGTTGTTGAGCGCCGTCTCGATGTGGAAGACGTCGAGCTTGTCGTTGATCAGCCGGCCCATGCGCTCGTTCGAGCTGTATAGAGCGCTATTTTCGGGGTCCATATAGGAGTCGGATTTGAGGATCGTCTCCGGATTGTGGTGGTGCTGAATGGCCTGGTAGCCGGA
>SKPJ01000438.1 GCA_007119595.1 Myxococcales bacterium | reverse complement strand
CGTCGGACAAGGCGCGGCGACGAGGCGATGCGATGTAGCATCGTCGAGTGAGCCGCAACGCCGCTTCGACGTGCTCTCGGCGCGCAGACGCTTCACTCAACTTCTGCTCACGGCGTAGTAACTGGAGCGAGGATTTTGAATGTGAAGACCCGGATATGGTGCAGCAAGAAACCAGTTAGGGATGCGCGAAGCGTTCTGACGAGCCTCCGCCGACACTTGCCATTCTGGATCTGGTTCAATTCTGTTATCGCCATATGGCCTGTCCGGTTAATTTTGGGGCAACTGGGATAAGCATTTGGGGGCTAGTAGGATTGCCAAGGCATCTCAGTAATCCGATTACGCCGTACTCGTGACATCAGAAGGAGCGACAAACCTCATGCGATTGGTCGAACCACCACGAAGAGTCCTGGCCAGTGAGTTCCGTGAAGAAATGGCCGAAGGGGAGAGTCGCCCGCTGTTGATCAATGCTTTTGCAGACGATTGGAGTGAGAGATTCGAGATCGTTCTCAAGTTGCGGGATCCCCAAGTGCCAGAGGAGCGACACGGTGGTACAGGACTCGCCTGTGAACTTATCTGCGCGATGCTGGCGCGGACTTTTGGGTTCCCAATGCCCGACTATTTCATCGTGGTCATCTCAGAGGACTTTGCCGATGCTATGGATAACGACGAGACCCGGCGACGAGTGGCTGCAAATATCGGGTTGAATTACGGGACGGCATACCTGAAGGCAGCACGAACGTGGCGCACCAGCCGGAGGCGTCTGGGAGAGGAATTAACGCAGTTTTTCTTCGACCTACTCGATTTTGACAGCGCCATTCTCAACGGTGATCGCGATCTCGAGGAGCCGAATCTGCTGTGGAACGGGAAAGCTTGCTTCCCGATCGATCACGCCCTTACATTCGATCCTTGCAGAAGAGATAGTGAGAGCTATGAACGCTTCCTCGCTGACCCGACTCTCGGCGACGAGGTCATCAAGACCCATATCAGAAGACAATTGCTGTACTGGCGCAAGCGTCCGGACAGCCGGTTTATTTCTCGTTAGAATGACTATCCGGTGGCCGATATTCTAGAAGCGATCCGTGACGAATTGCCGGAGGAATGGGCGAGCAACGCCGGAGACTACGAACAAATCTTTGACCTGCTCCAACAGCGCGAGCAACATTTCGAGGCCATCTCGGAACAACTGCGGAGATTAGCGGCATGACGCCGAAAAGATACCAATTCATCCACCTTATATGCCGGAATTCCAATCCCGTTCGATAGCCAGACCTCGAGGGTGTGATTCACCTCCGTCGGTTCTCGGTTGCGAAGCAGCAGACCGAATCTGACTGTGTCGCCACTCCCTTGTGGTGGCGCTGCCACAGCTGCGGTCGCGCTCCTTGTCAGGTTTCGCCCTGCTGCTCCGGCCCTTCGACCGACGGAGATGAATCACACCCAGACCTCGACGGGGGGTTGTCGCCGGGGCTTAAGTGGCCGATGATAACGTGACCTCGATTGGCCGCATTCGGAGATGAAACGATGGCGAAGTGGTTGTTTTCGAAATTGCCGCCCGACGGTTCGCGAAGTGGGGGTGATCCGGCGGCGCATGCCTTCGAGCACAGCGTGGAAGCCTTTGTGCGGGAGGTAATTCAAAATGCCAACGATCAAGGACGGGGCGGTGGGGTGGAGGTGGAATTTCGATTTCGCGATCTGTCGGGACCGCAGTTGGAGGCATTTTTCGAGGGGGCTGATTGGGAAGGACTGCGGCCGCATCTGGACGCCGTGGCGAAGACCGACAAGGGGCGGGCCATCGAGGACACATTGGTGCGCCTCGACGAGGAGGGACGACTGTTGGTCCTGACCATCGAGGACCGCGAGACGATCGGGTTGCCCGGCGAGGAGGTGGAGGACAATTCGCATTTCTGTGCGCTGTGTCGCGACAAGCTATTCAGCCACAAGCAGGATTCATCCGCGGGTGGAAGCTATGGGCTCGGCAAGTCGGTGTTGTGGACCTTCTCGGGGTTGACGACGGTGCTGTTTTTGTCGCGCTTGGACGAAGATCCATCGGAAAACGAGTCCCCACGGCTGATCGGTCGATGCGAGCTTCCCTATCACCGGATGTCAAGCCACGGAGAGGTGGGGTCCTTCGCTGGTCCGGGTTGGTTTGGAGATATCGTCCATGTCGACGGTGGCCAGCGCGCCGATTCTGTCTGGGGACAACCAGCACAAGCCCTCGGTGAGGCGATGTCGCTTACTCACGACGCTACCAGCGGGACGAGCATCATGGTGGTTGGATTTCGCGATCCCGAGGCCGACGAGGTGGTGGGAGTCGACAAATTCGTGCATCGAATCCGCTCCTCGGCGACAGAGAATTTCTGGCCCGTTCTCAGCAGGGAGGACGCTCCCCTTCGAGTGGTGATCGACGGTCCGGCCGGACGCGAACGTGTCGAGGTCGAAGATTCGGAGGAGTTAAAGCCGTTCAAGCGTTGCTACGACGCCCGACACCAGGCCGGTAAGTCGCTCGAGGAGGTGGGGGACGTGGCGCGACGGGATATCGATATCGAGATTCCGGCCAAGCGCGATGGTGGCCAGGCCACCGTGGGGAAGGTATCCCTTCTGGTTCGACTGGCGGCGCCGGCCGATTCCGATCGCCGTCAGGGGCGGGTGGCGCTGTTTCGCGGGCCGGGGATGGTGGTCAAGTACTGGGATCAGCGTCAGCTCGCCCTGGGTGCGCGGCCCTTCCACGCGATGCTGATCTGCGGCGAAGCCCGCGACTTTGAAGAGGGAGCTGAAGCGGACGAGGCGGTGGACGAATTTCTTCGCTTCGCCGAACCGCCGGGACACGACCGGTGGGATTCGACGGCTCATCTCAAGGATAACTATAAGCAGGGATACAAAAAGGCGATCGACGATATGAAGGCGGCGGTGCGGAGCGCGCTCCACCAACTCGTAGTCCCTCAGCCGTCGGAGGGAGAGATGGGGCCGGACCGACTGCGGAAGCGATTTCCGCTCGGTACTCCGAGCGACGTCGCACCGGGACGCGGCGAAAGCCCATTCCAATTCGCCGAACTGACGGGCAACTTCGTCGATGGCCGGTGGGATGTACAAGGTTCGATCGAGGCGGTGACCACGGAGCACAAGGGTTGGAGAGCCAGGGTGGAGATGGTCCAGGTGCGTGAGGATAATCGTCCCCTTCGAGATGCCCCTGTGCCGCTGGCATCGCTGGAAATCGACACTCCAGGGGCTACGAGCTGCCTCGACGACGGCCGCGCCGAGATCAGTGCCGAACCCGGTGTGTCGAAGGTCGATTTCATCGGCTGGTCCCGCCGCATCGACGACGACGGGAAAGGAGTGCCCACCACGGCGGGAGAAGTAGAGCT
>SKPJ01000227.1 GCA_007119595.1 Myxococcales bacterium | reverse complement strand
TCCACGCCATCATGGGGCCAAACGGCAGCGGAAAAAGTACTCTCGCCAAAGTCCTGGCCGGTCATCCGGCCTATGAGGTGGCCTCGGGATCGATGTCCTATGACGGCGAAGACCTCCAGGAACTCGACGCCGACGAGCGGGGCAGAAATGGTCTATTCTTGGCGTTTCAGTACCCCGTGGAAATCCCGGGGGTGAGTAACTCCCAATTCATGCGCCAGGCCTACAACGAGCGGCGAAAAGCCCAGGGGCTGGACGAATTGGATCCCCTGCAATTCGACGATTATATCCGTGAAAAGATCAAAGTCGTCGATATGGACCCTGACTTTCTCGACCGCAGCGTCAATGTCGACTTTTCCGGCGGTGAGAAAAAGAGAAACGAAATTCTTCAGATGGCGGTACTGGAGCCCCGTCTTGCCGTGCTCGACGAGACCGATAGCGGCCTCGATATCGACGCCCTGCGCGTTGTGGCCAACGGCATCAAATCCCTGGCCAGCGACGACAACGCCGTCGTCATGGTCACCCATTACCAGCGAATTCTGGACTATCTGGAGCCCGATCACGTCCACGTCATGACCGACGGTCAGATCATCAAGTCCGGTGGCAAGGAATTGGCCATCGAATTGGAAGAGCGCGGATATGACTGGGTCGCCAAAGAGCAGGGGGCAGCCTGATGAGTATCGCCGAAGACAAAAAAGAAACGATGGCGCGCCATCCATTTATTGCCCGCTTTATCGAGCACGGCAACGCGCGATCCACCGACGGTATCCCGCAGTGGTGGAGTGAATTTCGAACCCAGGCGTTGCGGCGATTGGTATCGCTCGACGTGCCGACGCGAAAAGACGAAGAGTGGAAATTCATCAATCTCGCCGGTCTCACCGGCGGTGAGTACGTCTCGGAGACTGACGTCTCATTGAATCTCGACGACGACACTGTCGAGGAGCGCAGACTGCCGGAGTCCAGTGCAGCGACGCTGGTCTTTGCCAACGGGCGCTATGAACCGGGCTTATCCAACGTCGACGATCTCGCCGATGGCGTTCGCGTCACCACCTGGAGCGAACTTCGCGAGGCTGGCGAAACGGCGATTCTTCGAGACCACATCGATATCGCCGAGTTTTGGGAAGAAGACCTATTTTACAATCTAAACGGTGCCAATTTCGAAGATGGTGCCGTCATCATGGTCCCCCGAAATCAGGTCCTGGAGACACCGATTCACATCCTCTATGTGGCCGGTGGAAGCCAGGATGCAGATCATGCAATGGCCACGCACCCGCGCAACGTCATCGTCACCGGTGAGAGCGCCGAAGTGACGGTGATCGAGGAATACGCCTCCTTCGATGGGGGATGCTATTTCCACAACGTCGTCGATGAAATCTCGCTGGGCGCCAACTCCAAGGTTCGCCACGTCAAAGTGCAGCGCGATTCCAAAGAGGCCTATCATGTGGCGCGCAATATCGTGACCCTGTCGCAGGACTCCAATTACGATTCCACGACGGTCAATCTGGGAGCCGCGCTTTCCAGAAGCGACGCCTATGCCCGATTCGACGGAAAGAATATCGAGTGCACCCTCGACGGACTGGGCTTTATCAGCGGCAAACAGGTCACGGATACCCACACCGCGATGGACCACGCACTCCCCGATTCGACGAGCTATCAGCTCCAGAAAAATATCGTCGCCGACCGGGCTCACAGCGTATTCAACGGCAAGATCTTTGTGCGACAGGACGCACAGCGCATCGACTCCAATCAGCTCAACCAAAACCTGTTGTTGAGCCCCAGAGCTCATGTAGACACCAAGCCGCAGCTAGAGATCTTGGCCGACGATGTCGTCTGCTCGCACGGAGCGACGGTGGGACAGCTTCAGGATGACCAGCTCTTTTATCTGATGACCCGCGGCATGGACGAGGAGCAGGCGCGTTCACTGTTGACGTACGCATTCGCCGCTGAAGTGCTCGAAGATATCGAGGTCGACAGCCTGCGCAACCGTCTCGAGAGCTTGCTGATGGAGCGAACTCGGTGATGGGGCGAATCCGGTAGAAGGAACGGCGGTTTTTAGCGAGGACGACAGGATATGAGTTATGGAAATGCCCGTAGGTGAAAAAAAGATGCGGCGAGAGGGGAAGCGGAGTTGGGATGAAATCCGCAATGACTTTCCCGTGCTGCAACAGAATATCCGGGAACATCCGCTGGCCTACCTCGACAACGCCGCCTCCAGCCAGATGCCGCAAGACGTCATCGATCGCCTGGTGTGGTATCACAGCGCAGAGCACTCCAACGTCCACCGAGGCGTCCATACACTCAGCCAGCGCGCCACCCGAGCCTACGACCAAGCGCGAGAGAAAGTCGCGCAATTCATCGGTGCGCCGGACCCCAAGGAATGCATCTTTACCAGTGGTACCACGGAGGGCATCAACCTCGTGGCCCACGGATTCGGCCGGGCCTTCGTTGATGAGGGAGACACCATCCTGGTCTCCGCGTTGGAGCACCACTCCAATATCGTTCCCTGGCAGATGTTGTGTGAGGAAAAGGGCGCCACTGTCGAGGTCATACCGATGAACGACCGGGGCGAGCTCGTCCTCGACGACCTCGACGAATTGCTCGACGGTTCCGTAAAATTGGTCTGCGTCAATCACGTCTCCAACGCCCTTGGAACCGTCAATCCCGTAAAAGAGATCATCGACCGGGCCCATCAAAGAGAGATCCCGGTATTGGTCGACGGCGCACAGGCCGTTCCCCATATGGCGGTCGACGTTCAGGAACTGGGCGCTGATTTTTACGCCTTCTCGGGCCATAAGATGTGTGGCCCCACCGGCATTGGCGTCCTCTGGGGGCGTCGTAAATGGCTCGAAAAAATGCAGCCCTATCAGGGCGGTGGGGATATGATCTTGAGCGTCACCTGGGAGGGGACGACCTACAACGACATTCCCTTTAAATTCGAGGCCGGCACGCCGTCCATCGCCGCCGCCATCGGACTCGGCGAGGCCATCGATTACCTCGATGCCATCGGCATGGATCGAATCGCCCGCCGGGAAGCCGAGCTTCTCGATATGGCGACGCAAAGACTCAGCGCTATGGAGGGTGTACGACTTGTGGGAACGGCGGAGGACAAGGCCAGCGTCATCTCCTTTGATATCGACGGCATTCACCCCCACGATATCGGAACCATTCTCGACAACGAGGGCATCGCCATTCGCGCCGGACACCACTGCGCCCAACCGGTGATGGACCGACTCGGCATTCCCGCTACCGCCCGGGCATCGCTGGCATTTTATAACCGAGAGCTCGACATCGACCAATTGGTCGCCGGGATCTACTCGGTGAAGGAGATCTTCGGCGTATGACGAATATGCGAGCCCTGTATCAGG
>SKPJ01000079.1 GCA_007119595.1 Myxococcales bacterium | reverse complement strand
TCTCGTGGAAATAGGCGGGTTTTGAGAGGGCAGCGGGACCAGTGTAGTTTGACAATCAGGGGAATCGAGCAGTATTCTCCCGGTTTGCGATGACCCGATAAAATCCGAAGATTGGCCCGAGCTGGCAATGCTGCCCGGGACTAACCTGGAAGTTCACTCAGATGTGAAATGAAATACAGCAGGGTGTACGCATACTGGATGATAAGGAACGACGGTGTACCCGATTGCTGGTGACAGAGCATTGGGAAAAAGTGCGTTCCCAAGAATGGGATCATCGCAGGTGTGCGAGATGAAGTTCTGCGTAGGTTGAATCGTATCTGTGCGAAATTTCTGGGCAAAGATTCTTCATGACATATGGCGTGGTTCCTCCTCTTCATGTCCTCCAAGAAACGACTGAGAAAATACCTGGCGTACTATCGCAAGACCCTCAGTGAAGATCCGGGAAATATTGAGGCTCGGCTGCGATTGGCGGCATTATTCCAGGAAATGGGGCGACCTGGACACGCCATCGAGGAGTACGGTACGGCGGCCAAGCTTCTGGCCAGCGAGGGCCTTCCGCTGGAAGCGATTGCGGCCTGCAAGGCAATTTTGGAGTTGGATTCCTCCCATCAACAGACACAGTTTTTCCTCGCCAAATTATATGCACGGGTTCCCGAGGCGACCGGGGATTCGGTGCGTGTGGCACGGCCTGTGGAGCCCGATAAATCGGAGACGGCGCAAGGGGGCTTTTCTCCGGTGAGTCCACCAGCGAATCGCACTCAATCCCCCCAGGTACATGAACTCGACGCGGAGAGCGAAGAAGGGCTCGACGAAGCTCGAAAGGCGGCCATTACATTGGACAGCCCGAAAGTGTCGCGTTCGGTGATCGCCGACAACGAAAGTTCCGATGCGCCCTCCCCGGAGACTGTGGCATCAACGGTCGGTGGCGATGCTGAGGACTCACCCCGTCGGAGAGAACGAGACCCGAATGAGTTTGGCTGGCACAAGGGGACCCATGTTCAGCATCTTGACGACGAAGAAGATCGCCAGACCTTCGAACTCGACGTCTTCGATATAGATAGCTTGGAATTGGAGCGGGGAAATTCAACCGATTGGGAGAGCCTCGATTTTCTCGATGAAGTCGACGAACCGGATACGGTGGAGATGGAAATCGATGAGCAGGAGGCGCTGACGGCGGCCGGTACCCCCGGCGGCGGTGTGCAGCGGGAATTTCGGGTTTCTGCGCTCCCTCGAATCCCACTTTTTAGCCAGCTTCCGAGACGGGTTTTTGTCGAGATCTTGGACGCCATGGAGCTCGAAAAGCTACCTGCGAGCACGGAGATATTGCGCTCTGATGATCCGGTCAGTTGCCTATATGTCATCGTCAGTGGCAAGGTTCGCGTAGAAAAAGACCTGATGAATGGTCAGACCGTGGAGTTGGCGGTGTTGGGGGAGGGCCAGATATTTGGTGAGTTTCGCCTTCTAACCGGCAAGGGAGGAAGGGCCCGAGTGGTGGCGATGACGGATGTGGAGTTATTGGCCGTACAGGACGAAGTGCTCTACGAGGTCGGCCGAGATTATCCAAAGATGTGGCAGGTGTTGTGGAGTTTTTATTATCGGCGGATGCTCAATCACGCCATGGCTTCGAGCCGATTGTTTCGAATGCTCAATCAGGAGGAGCGCGATCTGGTGTGTCGGCACTTCGATCGGAGCGAAATTACTGCCGGCGAAGTGCTGTTTGAACGGGGAGATCCGGTCGACGCATTATCTGTGGTGGTCCGAGGTTCGCTGCGGGTCAGTGTGCCATCCGGCGAATCCGATCGGGAGGTGGAGACCCTGGAGGAGGGGGCGTTTGTGGGCGTCAGTCCATGTTCCCGGGAAGTGCCGGCAACGGCGACCGTGCGGGCGCGAACAGATGTCGTGGTCTACCAGATGGCGGGCACCATCTTTCGCGAGTTATTATATGGGCTTCCCGATGTCGCCGAGGCCGTTCGCGAATTGGTTCGGGAGCGCCAGTCCCGCACTCGCCAGTTGAGCGATGATTCACCGGTTTCCGATTGGGTATGAAGTCAGAAGCGCTCAAAAAAGTCTCCCATCGAGCGCCCTGAGCGTTAGCGAGCAAATGCCCTTGGGGCGCTCGCTCCGACTGTTTTGACAGCTTCTCAGATCCAATTGCACCGATGAGAAATCGGGGAGCGAGGTAGAGAAGATGGCTTCCATTGGCAAAATAGTGTGGAACTTACTTCGGTTGGGGCTCGGCGTGGCCTGCCTCGTACTGTTGGTGGTCTGTGGCTTATATCTTTTTCAGGGGCGCTACGTGGCGGCGTCGGCTATGGCAGCGCTGATGTTGACCCTGTTTTTTTCGATCAATATCACCAATTTCTGGCAGTATCGGTGGCGGCGTTCGGGGGCGTCATCGAAAGCGCTTGTCGTGGCCCCCTTTATTTTGTCACTGGTGGCAGTCGGGATCGCGATGTGGACTTCAGCGGTGGGTGGATTTTTGGCGGTAGCAGCGGTCATCGCCATCTGGTTCGTCATCACGTATCTACGACCGGATCTGGCGAGTTCCAGGGTTCCGGCGCGGTTGTTGATCACCGACAAAGGGGTGCGAAGGATGTACGCCAATGTCCAACTGGACTCCATTGACTGGGAGGAGTTGGTGGCGATCTCCGTGTCCACCACGGCGGATGGGAAGATTCCATTGGAGGACGATTTTTTCTTCTTTCTCGAAGGAGAGCGGGAAGATGAGTGTATCGTGCCCAATACCTATGCCACGCAATTGTTGCCGCGACTGCAAAACCTGCCGCAATTCGACAACGAGGCACTGGTGGAGGCGGCGACCGACGAAAGCGGTGAGCGCCGCGTAGTCTGGGAGGGGAAGCCCGGGCAGGCTCGGGTTTGCGGCCAATGAGCACCGCTCAATCGGAAGGCGCTTCAAACAAAATACATGCCCTGTCGGAGGTCGCGTTTCAGTGAAGTGACGAGGCGTTTAACTGGCCCGGGCACTGACATCATCTGAACCGGCCGCGGCATCCTTCATTTTTTGGCCGCTAAAGAACATGACGGCGCCGCAGGTCTCGAAGTGGACGTCCTCGAAATAGGTGGATCGCATTTGCTGGAGAAGAAACTCCGGACAGCGCAGCATGGGGTAGATTCCGTAGCGCTCATAGCGCACGAGGACGGCGTCGGCGACGTCGGTTTGCGCCCGCACCAGCGCACTCCCCGAGAAGAAACCGTCATCTTCGAGACAGCGGTGAAATTCACGGAGTGTACCGACCCGGTCGGTGAATCCGTGGAGACCGTTGAGGCTTTGGAGACTGCGGGCCACGCCGTTTTTTAAGGGGATATTGTGGTAGTCGGCGCGGATAAGTTGGAAGTCGGCGGGG
>SKPJ01000452.1 GCA_007119595.1 Myxococcales bacterium | reverse complement strand
GACTAAAGGATTGGCCATCCACTTCCACCCAGGCGTCACCGTTGGTGGCCTCGGTGATCACGAAGGGGAGAGTTTCGGCGTATTTATTGATGTGTTCGGAGTTGAATTTGTGTCCAATCAGGCGCTTGATATCGTAGATGGTCTGCTCGGGATTGATCATGGCCTGACGCTTTGCCTGTTGACCGACGAATTTTTCGTTCTCATCGGTAAACCCCACCATCGACGGCGTGGTCCTCGAGCCCTCGCTATTCGGTAATACCAATGGATCGCCACCGTCGATGACGGCAACGCATGAATTGGTGGTCCCAAGATCGACTCCAATTATCTTTCCCATAAGCCTTAGTCCCCAACCAGAAGAACAGGATAGCCACGGATTTCGTGCTTTGCGAAGAACCCGTAGCAAACACCGCGATGGCACTCATTTGCAGTGATGGACTCTGTTGTGTACCGCGTCAAGTGCTCAAAGGCAAAGCCATATTCACGGTATCCACAGTATTCAATGAAGTGACAAACGCCTCACATCCTAATACCACAGAGGTCATTCTTTAAATAATTTTTTGAAAAACCCGCCGGCTTTGGAGTCTCTCTTCTTCTTTTTGTTGCCGTGGCGGCGCTCGTAGAGCCGGATCTCCCGTTCTGCATCGCGGCTGGCGGGATTGAGTTGGAGGGCCTTTTTAAAATGCTTATATGCCCGCTGTTCGTGATCCTGAGCCTTGAGAATATTTCCCAAAAACAGATGGGCGTCCGGCAGCGACTGGCGGTGCTCGCTGTCGATGGCCTTGCGGAGCAATTTACGAGATTGCTTGACCTTGGAGGGATTGGTCTGAAACAGACAATAGGCAAAAAATGTCATATACAATCCGTTTTCTGGCTCCGCTTGGTAGGCCTTTTTTAGGTAGGGAAAGGCCTCGTCGTACTGGTGTTTTTTGAACTTCTTGTAGCCGAGATTAAATGTGTCGGCGGAATCATTTTTTGTGGTATTGGCTGTTGAGGAAGAGGCAATCGGCGTCGACTTTCGGCCTGGTGGAGCGGTCTTTCGGCGTTTGAGGCGATTGAGCTTTTCCTTGCGTTGCTCGGGACTGCTTGCGGCGTTTGCGAGGCCGGAGTTTGGAGTGTCCACCGAACTATCGCGGCGGCGGGGACGTTTTGCGTTTGCGTTCTTGGAAGTGGATTTGCTCTGAGCCTTCTTCGACTTTTTGGCCTTTTTTGCGGTCGCTTTTTTGGCCGCTTTTTGCTGTTGTTCCAGATCGGGATGAGTAGAGGTGGGGGTTCGCTTCATCGCGATGGGACCGGATTCGGTGGAGCCGAAGGGGTTGGGCCTGGATTTCGATGGCTCTCCACCGAGTGCGGAGCGATTGATTTGACCGGGGCGGAGGGTGTTGACTTGTTTGCGCCGCGCCTCGGTGGTCTCCGAAGTCGTGCTGTGACCGGGGGCCGGGACCGTTTGTTCACCTTCGGTCTTCAGGAGTGTGGAGTAGCTATTGCGGATTTCGATGAAGATCCGTTGGGCCAGGGTTCGGATCTCGCCGCTGATATTGCCGCCGTAGACGTCGGGGTGGTGTTCTTTGACCATCTCGTAATAGGTCTCTTTGACGACCTCTCGGCCGCAGCCCTCCCAGATCCCGAATACATCGTGGGCCGACATCGATTTCATGGACTCGTAAAAGGCCTGCAATTCCGCTCGAAGTTCATCGCGATCGGCGCCAGTGGCGCGGTCGGATTTGGTGGGTTTTTGCGAGGTGTTTTGAGAGGTCGTCGCCGTCGATTCGTGATCGTATTCCACCTGTATCTGGGTGGGCGTCTTTTCACTTCGAAAGACGACCAAATCGGTATCCCTGGCAAAGCTCGCACTTCGAAAGGCGTCGGTGACCTCATTGCCCATGTGGCTAAAGATCTCCTCCAGAGAGCTTTTGCCGTCGCACCGAGCGAGAAAGCGTTCCAAGACCGCCCACTTGATGGCGTCCCGGCGATGTTGCCAGAAATGGGTCATCACCGGATAGGTGTCCATTCGCGACATCAATCCACCCATGACCTGACGCTGAGAGCGATGGGTTTTCAGCCCCTTTATCATCACATCGTAGACCGGCTGGTGAGGGCCGGAGACACTGTGGCGCCCGTGAAACTCAAAGGATCCATCGGGCCAGGCGTAGGCGCTGGAAAGGGCCTCGGCGTCGTGGTGATCCGGTGCTTCGGTAAAGCGGCCGTTGTGAAATGCAAAACGACGTTGAATCGATCCGGAACTCAGATTGAGAGTACCCGTCTTCTTGCGGGCGAACAGACAATAGATCACTCGACTCAGCGGTAGTTTGGCGAGTTTTCCGGAGGTGATCTTCGGAAGGCGCAACACGAGAGTGACGGGCTCTTTGGCGGCTGATTCCGCTCGCCTTTGGGAGGCCTCCTGATCGACTTGTGCGCGTTGTTTGGCGGCCTGAATATGAGGGGTCAATAATTTGCCCAATTCCTGCCACTGCCGCGAGGTCTGGGGCGGGGGGACGATGGCCGCGACAGCGTCGAACATATCGGTCCAGGTAGCCAACTCGCCGTAGGCGTCGGGAGATAGGAGATAGGCTTTTTTACCATCCTTGGCGAGGACGTCATTGAGCCGGACGACCTCAGAGGCCTGCGACGCCTCGGTGAGTTGAGGACCCACGATGACGGCGGCAGGGCTGGCCTTGGACAACAGTCGTTGGGCCTCCGACCACGACGAGACCCGGGCGATGTGTCGCGGAGAGTTGAGTAACTTGCCGAAGCGATCCTCCATCGAGACCGACGGAGATATGAGTAAGAGTTTTTGCATGGAGTGGGGGGTAAAAGTTCAGTCAGCTATGACCGAGGTTGGTTCGTGACCGTTGATTCTTGAATTCCCAGATGCGTCGAGCTCTTTGGCAGTGATGTCGTCAGCCACCTAGATCCTGAATCTGGCGCAGCATCTCCCGGCGTGTGCTATCCGCCATCTGCTCCATATCGCTTTCGCGCAGAAAGGTCTTAAAGGACTCCACAGCATCACTTCGTTGACCGAGCTCCCGGTAAAGATAGCCCATGGTTTGATAAATCTCGGGGTTGTCGTATCCGTAGCGCACGGCGAGTTGGAGGTGACGTGCTCCATCCTGATCTTGGTTGGTGTAGACGTAGGACATGCCGAGTTCATATTGGGCCTGGGGGTGTTCGGGATCGTCCTCCAGAGCCTGCACGTAATTTTCGATCGCCGCATCGTAATTTCCATTCGAAAAATTGAGCGCTCCAATCGACAGCAATGCTTCCGGGTTTTCGGGCTCCATCTCCAGAGCCCGGCGAAGATCGGCCTGAGCCAACTCTGCGCGCCCGAGATCGGCGTACAATCGACCGCGGCGCACCAATACGTCCGGGTGATCGGCGACGAATTCCGGATCGGCGGTGACCGCGTTTCGGTAGCTGTCGAGCGCTCGGGTCAAGGAGTTTTCCTTCTCGAAGGTGCGCCCCATAAAATAATGAATTTCGCCATTATCGGGCTGATAATCGAGGACGTGACGGAAAATTCGAGTCGCCGTCGTATAATCACCTTCGGCAAGAGAGGTGCGGCCCACGTAGAAGTAGGCATCGTGAAATTGAGGATCCAGATCGTAGGCGTTGCTAAAGTCCTCGCGAGCCGTCGTATAATTGCCCCGGTCGAAATAGATGAGCCCCCGGATGAAGATATATTGCTCGTCGTCGGGGTCCTGGCTGATGACGGAGTTGATCTCGTCGATCGCTCGGTCGAATTGGCCGTCCTGACGGTAGGCGTCGGCCAGATAGGCCGACAATTGCAGCGCCTGGACTCCTTCGTCGCGTGATCGCTCCAACAACTCCAGTGCCTCCGTGGGTTGCCCGTCATCGAGAAAGAGTCGGGCCAGAGCAAGGCGGGCCTCCCAGAAGTTGGGATCGATGCGAAGCGCTTCCTCGTTCCAATTTCGAGCCAGGCTAGCGCGGCCGGACATGCGATAATACTCGGCGACATCGGCTGCGATCGCGGCATCGATTTGTTCGGGGCGATCGACGATGGCGGCGATGTGGCGCTCGCCTTCGGTGACGTCATTGTCGATGCGCCACGATAGTTGGGCGAGCGAGGTGCGAGCCGGAAGAATTTCGGGGTCGATTTCGAGTGCACGCTCATAGGCTTCGCGGGCCTCGCGGAAGTGGCCTCGTTCCTCGTTGAGGACCCCCAGATTGTAGGGGAATCGCGCATCTTCCGGAAATTGCTCCTCCCCTTCTTCGAGCTGCCGGATGGACGTCGACCACTGCTCGAGACCCATATGGGAGCGCACGATGCCGAGCATCACGTCGGGATCCTCTCGGCTGAGGTCACCGTCAGTGGTGAAGAAGTTCAAGGCCTCTTCGTACATTTCGGCCCGTTCGTATTCTTGAGCCAGTGCTCGCAGGGAGTCGGTTCGCGAGCTGTCGGTGCTCAGAGCGCGGGTAAACATGTCGATGGCCTCCTCGCTCTCCTGGCGGGCCTGGTAGACCATGCCCATCAGGTGAAGAGCCTCGCCGCTTTCGGTGTCCGATGCCTGGTTGGCCAGGGCGTCGTTGATCTCTCGAAGATGTTCTGCGGCGTCGTTGAGGTGGCCCTGTTCGTAGTAGATTTGACCGGCCTGCAGGCGTGAGGCGACGTGGGCTGGATCGGCGTTGACCGCCCGTTCTAGATGCTCCAATGCCTGGTCGATCTGGTCGACATGAAGGGCCAGACGGGACATCCAATAATGGGGTAGCGCGTTCGACGAGTCGGCTCCGGCTGCGGCCTCAAAGTGTTGGGCAGCCCGTTCGGCGAGCCGCACGATTTCTCTTCGCTGCTCTTCGGCCTCCTGCCGTTGTTGCTCTTCGCTCGCTTCGTCGTCATCGGAGGCGTCCTCGCCGTCGGCCAATTGTTGCTCGTCGTCCTCTTCGTCGGTCGCTTCTTCCTCGTCGAGCTCGACGTCCTCATCGGTCATCTCATCGGCGTCGAATTCGGCGGCGGCCTCATCGGAGTCATCGCCATCGATGTCGAGTAGGGGGGCGAAATCATCGTCTTCAAAGTGGGCGTTGGCGTCGGCGATTCCCATCGACAAATGGGCGAAGTACCCAATCTCCGGATCGTCGGCAAATGGTTCAGCGAAAGCCCGAGCAGCATCCGGTTGGGCCAGCCGGGCCTCATTGGTCGCCAGGGCGACGGCCACCGTCGGCTCGTCTTCGTGACCCGATAGGCTGGCGGCCAGAGCGTCGGCACGGTCCGCCACATCTTCGTCTTGATAGCGCGTCAAATACAGGGCTTTGGCCAACAGCAGCCGGCCTTGATTAACCCGATCCAATTCGCCGGTGCCGGCCTCTTCAAAAAGCCGGATAAAGGTCTCGTAATTGTCGGCCTGAATGTCGGAGATGGCCAATTCAATCGCCCGTGGGCCCTCGTCGGCTAGCTCGCCATCGTCATCGCCGGCGAAGAAGGCTTGATAGAGTCCAAAGCCGCCTCCACCGAAGAGCAGCAGCCCCAGACCGACGACGCCGATCAACGTCATCGCACCCCGTTTTTGGTCGGCGTCGACCGCTTCATCTTGTGTGGTCGTCGCCGACGCGGCGGCCGGATCGGGTTGTTTGATACCGGACGACGCCGGTCGCAGTGGATCGTGTTCATCGGCCGCCGGCTGTGGACTGCGAGACGGAGGCCGGGAAGATGCAGGAGGGGATGAGCTGTCTTCATCGAGGAGGTCGTCACCCCAATCATCTTCTTGTTCCCCCAGGTCTTCGGGGGAAAAGGTATCGTTGGAGATATCTTGTTCCCAATCCTCGAGGTCGTCGGAGGATGTCTCCTCGGACTCTTCGTCGAGAAATGAAAAACCCTGATCACCGCCGAGAAAATCGTCGTCATCAGTGGGGGCATCGGAGAAGAGATCGTCGTCCTCCATCTCCGGGGCGTCGAAGAGATCGTCGTCGTCCTCGAGAGGATCGCTGTCGGCGAATGGATCGTCATCGCCTTCCGGAGCGGGAGAGGAAAAGAGGTCGTCGCTGTCGTCGTCGAGCCCGTCGGGGGAGGAAAAGAGGTCGTCGCTGTCGTCGTCGAGCCCGTCGGGGGAGGAAAAGAGGTCGTCGCTGTCGTCGTCGAGCCCGTCGGGGGAGGAAAAGAGGTCGTCGTCATCCTCAATGGGGGACCCGAATAGATCATCGTCCTCGACAGGCGGCGATGGGGGCGGTGGCGAATCGGCGCTACGGGGCAGTTGCTCCGCCGCTTGTGGCAAATTGTCTTTGTCGGAGCGCGGCAGGTTATCCTGGCCGGAGCGCGGAAGATTGCCCTGAGCTTGCCCGGGCAAATTGTCGTGGCCGGAGCGCGGCAGGTTGTCCTGGCCGGAGCGAGGAAGGTTGTCTTGAGCTTGCCCGGGCAAATTGTCGTGGCCGGAGCGCGGCAGGTTGTCCTGGCCGGAGCGCGGAAGGTTGTCCGGACTTTTGGGAGTGGGGAGCTCGGGCCCACTGGATTTGGGAGTGGGGAGTTCGGGCCCACTGGATTTGGGAGTGGGGAGTTCGGGCCCACTGGATTTGGGAGTGGGGAGCTCGGGTCCGCTGGATTTGGGAGTGGGGAGATCGGGAGGTGCCCCCTTTGAACGCGGTAGATTAGAGCCCCCGGATTTCGATCGGGGAAGCTGGGGTCCGCTGTTGGCGGATTGCGGCAGTGATGCTTCGGATCCGTCGGATTGCCCACCGCCTCCGAGGGCATCGCCGAATGCGGCGATCTGGGCGATCGGTTGCCACGATTGTTTGTCGGTCGACACTTGAGCATCGGTGCCGATCTTACCACCTTTCAACATCAGGCGGATCGCATTCTCGTCGAAAGGACCGAAGACCTTACCGGTGGGGCGTTTGACGTAATAACGTTCCATGATGGGATCGGGAGCCTGAGCCGCAGGAGGTTGAGAAACGACGGAGACCACGAAATAGGTCTATAAAAAGCACCCATGACGGGTCTGATTTTACTCCGACACTTTATCGCGCGCCCCCCACTTAGGCAAGGAATTGCTGTTGGTGCTCGACAGAAGTCTCCAACCACTCCTCGAGGGTCCCGGGCAAGGAACTCATCGTTGAAAACCGGGCATCTACGTTTCTTCGAAGTGCTCCGGTGAACGCTTCAGGTGAAGCTCGTCGATGATCTCGTCGAGGATCTCGATTTGATCGACGACAATGGCAAAGGTGGTGGGTCCGAGGCGGCGGGCGATGAGGTCCGGAGCTTCCGACAGGTTGCGAAATCGCTCCGCGGCGTCGAGATCCTCAAAGGACAGTACCGTCACCTGCGATTCGAGGTGGACCGCCGGTGCATTGCCCAGTTCAGATTGCAGCCGCAGCGATTGGGCGGCCGGTAGTCCTCCGTCGCAGCGGGGATCCAGAAATTTGCAGATATTGCGAAGCGGGGCTTCGGGAAAGCGCTCTTTGATAAGCTCCGGGGATAACTCAAAGAATTGTGCCCGTGGAGATGACTCATCGGGCAGGGGGCTAGCGATCTGGTTTAACTCCACCCGGGTGGTGACGTCGCATTCGTAGGGATCGAGCATCAGGACCAGGGGATCGACAAAATAAAAGCACCGCGGCGGGGGGCCCAGGGCGTCGAGAAGCAGTGAGGAATGCGCGTCGGCCGCTCGGTGCAGCGCCTCTTCGGTGGCGTCGGTGACGAAGGCGTCGCGGGCGCCGAGCCGAATCAATTCGGCGTTGCTGTCGCGCAGATCGTGCTCCAATTGGCCACAGATGAGGTCGAATCGCTCCGGCTCTGGATGGCGAAGCGCTGCCCCGCCGAGGTGAATGGTAAGCCGGCGGTGGACTCGTTCCCAGTCATTGAGTTGAAAGGCCACCGCATCCGGCACCGGGGCGTGTCCGTGGGCCTGAAGCAACTCGATCAGCGATTCGGCATCGGCTCCCAGCGCGTAGCCCCGCTGGACCGATTCGGCGACCAACTGAAAGGTGGCGACGCGGTCCGATAGCTTTCGCCGTTCGCCGACCCGATACAATTCGTGAAGTACGGTCACCGGTGCATTATCCAAAAAGACCATGACCTCGAAATTGGGCTGTACAATCAGACAACCCTCGCTATCCCGTTCGGGGACATCATCGTCGATGCCCAATGCCCGGGCGCCCCGACTGGATAGGCGTGCAAGGCGCTGATCGCCCTCGGCTTCGCCGAGTTCCAAAATCGCCGACCACACCAGAGTGCGCTCCAATACGGCGTGGATAAATTCGTTGGGATCGGGCTTGCGCGGCAACTGGCACAGCGTGCGATCGAGATAGTGGCGATCGAGCTGTGTGCACAATTGGGCCAGGGCGTCCAGTGCGACCCAGTCGGCAAAACGGGCCCGGCGCAACACGGAGATGACGAAACCGCGGGCACCGATCAAGGGCTGACCGGTGGACTCACTTTGAGAGAAATGATCCTCGTCGACATTTCGGCTCGCCGATCGAGACAGGCGAAGACTGTCGATTTCGTTCCAAAATCGGAGCCGTTGTACCCCGTCCAACAGGCGCCGATCTCGTTCGGCACCGTCGCTATGGAAGAATCGGCGCAGTGCTTCATCGTCGGTGCGACAGATGGATTCACTGTCGTTTTTCAACAACTGAAGTTCGCGAGCCAGCGAGACCACGAACGTCAGATAGTCGAATTGTTCCGCGTCGTGGAGGTCCAGATCTTCGGCGACTTCGCCGCGGCTACCGGGCATGTTGATGCCCCGGGCCACGCGCCCAAGGCTGCGCCGGTTCGGTGTGCCGTCTTTATTGAGCTTGAGTGGATCGCGGCGGATCAGAGCACATAGGTGCAATAAATTGAGCTCCAGATCTTCGGAGGTCGCCGGACGGTCATCGGCCTTCGCCTGCGTCCACGCAGGGGCGTCGAGGGCATCGTCGTCGTCGAGTTCGTCGAGGCGGTTAAACGTCGACTCCAGAACCGCCAGATCGCGCTGGAGAAAGGTCTCTTGTTCCAGCACCGAATTGAGATTGCAGGCGTGTTCGCCCGGATTGGGCAGGGCGATAATCCAGCCCCGGACGATGAGGTTTCGGATCGTGGAGCGCGATTCTCCAAAGCCTCGCAACAACAGGTCGCGGCGCAGGTTTTCGCCGCGCACCCGACCGCGACGTTCGGCGATCATACCGAATACCGCTCGAGCCGTCGGTTCCAGGGCGACCAAGTCGATCTCGGTCTTCAATCCGTCTTCGGCGACGGCGGCCACCGACTCCAGGTCTTCTTCCACGTCCCAGGCCCGCGCAAAGAATCGATGCGAAGCATCGCAATAGCCGCGATCGAGGAGTCGGTTGAATTCGCTTCGAGTCAGGGGACCACCAGAGGAGCGAGAGCGTTCGGGGCGACCGTTCAAAGCGCCTCCTCAGCGACGGGTTCGTCGCGGGAATCAGGGGCGTCGACCTCTGGAGGAGAGCCGACGAGGCGAGGGAAGGTCCCCTCGTCTTCGAGCGTTTCGAGAATACCGTCGATCTCGTCGGCCGGCACCAGCAGGGCCCGGTCACCGAGACGGCGAACGTGAAGAGACAAGGGTTCGATGGCCCTGAGGGTCTCCTCCAAGATCGCGGCATCTTCGCACAACATCAAGGCCAGGCCCCGATGAATCACAAGCACGTCTTCAGCCAAGTTGAAGTCCCTCGGTCGAGGAGTTCGTGTGGGTAGAAAAAAGAAAATGCCGGCGGGACCTACGAAGGACCGCCAGTCGGGGGATAACACGGCCCCCAATGTAGGTATTTCAGGTGGAGGGTGTCAACGCGGCGCAGCCAGAAATACGTCGACCGTCGATCCTACGACGGGCCAATGGACTTGCTTTTGCACCGGCCGGGGGCTGTAAGAGTGGACTGCCGGCAGCTGGTTTCGTTGACAGCTCTTCGAGCCCACAGCTAAGTTTCGCCGACGCGGGCACAGCCGTCTGCACATCGCCACAAGGAGCTCCAGATGAGCGCTGAGGTCAGATTTTTTGAGGTGGGACCGCGCGATGGTCTCCAAAACGAAAAGACCATCGTTTCGCCATCCGATCGGGTGACGATGATCGAGAAATTGAGCTCCACCGGAGTTCGCGATATCGAGATCGGTTCCTTCGTTCATCCTCGCTGGGTTCCGCAGATGGCCCATACCGAGGAGGTGGCCGCTGGATTGTCGCCGGTGGAAGATGTGCGCTATTGGGCGCTGGTTCCCAATCTGCAGGGGTTGAAGCGGGCGATCGGCTGCGGGATCGACCATGTGGCGGTGTTCATGTCGGCGACGGAGGCCCACAACCGAAAGAATCTCAACCGCTCCCTCGATGAAAGCCTGGCATCTCTCGAGGAGACCATGCAGGCGGCAGGCTCCAACCAGATGTCGATTCGGGCCTATATCTCGACCGCGTTCGGTTGTCCCTACGAGGGCGAGGTAGATTTCGAGCAGGTGCTTCAAATTGGCGATCAATTGCTCTCCAACGGGGCTGAACATCTCTCCCTGGGAGACACCATCGGGGCCGGTACTCCCCCGCAGATTCGAGAGGGCTGTAGGCGGGCCGTCAATGCATTCGGCGCCGATCGCGTGGCGCTGCACTTGCATGACACCCAGGGGTTGGCTCTGGTCAATGCACTGGTGGCGTTTGAGGCGGGGATTCGCTTTTTCGATGGTGCTGTCGCCGGCATGGGGGGGTGTCCCTATGCACCGGGGGCGGCGGGAAATGTGGCCAGTGAAGATCTGATCAATTTATTCACTCAGATCGGAGCCGATTGCTCCGTCGATCTCGATGCCATATGTGAAGCGTCAAGCTGGTTACACAGTGAGATGGGGCTGTCCGGCAGCGGCCGATACTTGGCATATTGGCAGGCCCAACAAGATGAGGAGGGATCATGACGTCCGTGGAGCAGCGCTTTCGGCGCTATGCAGATGAATATCGGCAGGAGCTGACGGATGTCATCGCCCGAGCCGTCGATGATGCTGAATTGGTCGGGACGTCACTTCAAGAGATGCTGGACTACCAGATGAGCACCGGCGGGAAACGGCTGCGAGCCCTGTTGCCGCTGATGGTGGCCGATGCATTGGACGAGCCGCCGGATCGCGTTCTCCCCTTCGGTGCGGCCTGTGAATTGATCCATAATGCCACGCTGATTCACGACGATCTGCAGGACGGCGATCGCCTGCGCCGCGGGCAGCCGGCGATCTGGGTTCGTTACGGTTCGTCGCCGGCGATCAACCTCGGCGATGCTCTGTTGTATCTGGCGCCGCTGTGTTTGGAGTACGCCGACGTCGAAGAGGGATTGCGCTGGCAGGTGGCGTCGATGATATTTCGCCAGGTATTGGGTGTGGTCGACGGCCAGGAGCGTGAGTTCGCCCTCGATGCGACCACGGCGACCCACGACGACTACGTCAAGATGGTCGTCGGTAAGACCGGCGGACTTTTTTGTCTCCCCATCGTCGGGGCCGCCCGTTTATGTGGTGCCAGTGAGGCGATCGTGGAGGCCCTTCAGCTCGTATCGCGGGAGTTGGGAGTCCTGTTTCAGATCCAGGACGATATCGTCGATCTGTACGGAGAAAAAGGCCGGGAGTGTCGCGGCGGTGATCTTCGAGAGGGAAAGATTTCAGCCCTGGTGATCGCCTTTGGTAGCCGAGCGCCGTCAAGCGAGGTACAACGGCTCCATCAGATTTTGGAGGCCGGCCGAGATGAGACCACCGAGGATGACGTCGCCTGGGCCATCGAGCAGTTTCGCCGTCGCGGTGCACTGAGCAGCGCCCTGGAGAACATCGCCGGATGCCGTCGGCGGGCGCTCGCTGTGCAGGGTTTGGGCGACCACCAAGAACTTCGAGACTTGATCGATGGACTCGTCGACTTATTCCTAAAGCCGATCGAGCACTTGTTGTGAATTCCAGCTTTGCTCCTGCTCCCCTGATCGGGAGCGTATTTTGTATCGCCAATGCCAACGCGGTGAGTCCCCGCGCAAAATGAGTCCCCGCGCAAAAGAGGATGTTCATGAGTGACGCCAATAAGATCCAGGGCTGTCCGATCTCCCATCCCTCACAGGGAGGGGACGAGCGATTGACCTACAACTCCTATTTGAAGATTCCGCAGCTATTGTCGCTGCAGCAATACGAATCACAGCCGCCGGCTCACGATGAGTTGTTGTTCATTACCATCCATCAGGCCTACGAGTTGTGGTTTAAGCTGATCTTATTCGAATTGGACAGCGTCATTGAGGCCATGAAGGACGATCAGATCTACGAGGCGTCGCGCCTCTTGCAGCGAGTGCTGGCGATCGAGAAGTTGCTCGTGGAACAGATCCATATCCTGGAAACCATGACACCCCGCGATTTTCTGCGCTTTC